>JAWXAN010000007.1 GCA_034439475.1 Candidatus Zixiibacteriota bacterium | reverse complement strand
ACTTGCCCCCCCGCCCAAATTGTATTACACTCTCTGCCGTAAGAAGCTATTGACCGGCGCAGGGCGGAGCGCACCCCCATAAACCCGTATGTCCGCCTTAGAAAGTTTTTCGTTTGTCTGAACATATCCCTTCTGGGCCAACCGACACAGGGGAGAACATCCCCGAGACCCCAACACCTGACAATACCACTTCGCCTGATCTCCCGACGGAGATCACCATCATGTTTGTCGCCGATATTTGCGGCAAACCCGGGCGTCAGGCCGCCGCGCATCTTATTAAACCGATGCGGGCCAAACATAATGTCGATTATGTAATCGCCAATATCGAAAACGCGGCCGGCGGTTTTGGCATCACACCCGAGATGTCTCGCAAAATCTTCACGTATGGCGTCGACCTGCAAACCTCGGGAAACCACATCTGGGACCGGGTGCAGATTCTTGAATATTTCGAGCAGAGACCGAAACTGTTACGCCCGGCAAATTACCCCCCCCATGTGCCCGGCGGCGGAGTCTGGGTCGATACCGTCAGAGGCCACAAACTGTGTGTGATGAACCTCATGGGCCGCGTCTACATGAATAATATCGACTGTCCCTTCCGCGTCGCTAACAAAGAGATCAATCAACTGGCCGAAAATGTCAAAATGGTTTTCATTGATTTTCATGCCGAAGCCACAAGCGAGAAGCAAGCCCTTGCATACTACCTCGACGGAAAAGTTTCAGCGGTTGTTGGCACCCATACCCATGTCCAGACCGCCGATGAAAAAATTTCAGACCGCGGCACCGCCTACCTCACCGATGCCGGCATGACCGGTCCCCATGACTCGATCATCGGCATGGAAAAAGGGCCGTCGCTCGGAAGATTTTTGACCGCCATGCCTAAACGGTTCACAACAGCAGTCGACGATGTCAAGATGATGGGGGTAATTGTCAGAGTGAATACCGAAGACGGCCGCGCGACCCATATCGAACGCTACCAAGTCGATTTCGATATTTCCAAAGTCAGCCTCAAGGATACAATCGACGTCGACGCCGAGGCATGAGCCACCGCTGCCATGAAGCGCTTGTTGATACATTAAATGTCTGAGACTCGTGGAAATATAATCGACGGCAAAGCTGTCGCCAAAGCTGTCAAAGACGCGCTCAAACCTCGCATTGCCGCGCTTTTGAATTGCGGAATCACCCCGGGTCTGACCGCAATTCTTGTTGGAGATGATCCCGGTTCTGAGACGTACGTGCGAAACAAAGTCCTCGCCTGTGAGAAGCTTGGATTGGCATCGCAAGTCATCAAACGTCCTTCCACAATTTCACAAAGCGAACTTGCAGATATCATTGCCGGGCTAAATGCGGACACAAAGGTGCACGGCATCCTCACCCAATCCCCCCTCCCGCAGCATATAGACGCACTTTCGGTGACACTCGCGACCGACCCAGCCAAAGATGTCGATGGCTTTCACCCTTACAATTTGGGGATGCTATTGATAGGACGTCCGACTCTTATTCCATGTACTCCCTACGGCATACAGGTTCTGCTCGAGCATTACCAGATTCCAACGGCTGGCAAGGAAGTGGTTGTGGTCGGACGATCAAACATAGTTGGCAAACCAGTCGCGGCTCTTCTTATGCAAAAAGGGATGTGGGCCGATGCCACTGTAACTGTCGCGCATTCAAAATCGACCAATCTGGACAATATCACCTGCCACGCAGATATTCTTATCGCGGCAATCGGATCGCCGAATTTTATAACTGCTCCAATGATAAAACCCGGCGCGACAGTCATCGATGTCGGCATAAACCGGCTTTCTGACAGCAGTCAGGCAAAAGGGTACAGGCTGGTTGGAGATGTTGATTTCGATTCCGCCAAAGCTGTCGCATCGCATATTACTCCTGTTCCCGGCGGAGTCGGCCCGATGACAATTGCCATGCTCATGCAAAACACAGTCACAGCCGCCGAGCGTCAAACAGGCATTTCGCGCTAACGCTAAAATAAATCAGCCCTCTATCGTTATTATATTGCTAATAAGACGCAATTACTTACATATTGGCTCGTGGCTTGAATGATTGCGTAGTTGACTTCTCAGGAGAAGCGGCACTTCAAGACCCAGACTAACGGTTTTCCCCAGTCTCAAAGCCAAAAAAAGGCTCGGGGAGAAGGTCTGTGTCAATTACCTGCGAACCAACGTATTTATTTGCCCGACAGGGATTTAAAGGGCATGCACTTTGCTCTGTGTGGGGACAAAGGAAGTGAATTCTTAAACAATACACGACGTATTTATGCGCGCCTCGGTTTTGTCTCTTTTCCCAGTTCTTCTTTGCCTTACGGTAATTTGTCTATTCTGTCCTCAAAACGGATTTGCTCAGCAATCCGACAAGACGGCAAATTTTGTCGATTCATTACTTTCGGATGCCCAAAATAATTCGCAGAGTTTACAATATAGTCCCGTTAATACAAACGCCGTCGACCAGATAATCCTCGATATTTCTCCGGTCCAAGTTGAGGGACGGCAGTTTGTGACCAAAGCAAGAATCGTCCTCCTCGATGCCGCAAACAACCTAATCACAAATTATGATCTCGCCGCAAATCCAATAACTTTGAGTACACCGGGCGGAAGTCTGACACCGTCGGTTCTGTCCAATCCGTCCCTCTTTAACTCTGGCGTCATAGATTTTCTACCCGCCGGAGTAATCTTTAGAGGAAACACCGGTGCGGTCTCGATTACGGCATCAAACGGCTCGGCGACGTCATCTGTGGTGATTGTGTCATTCAACGGCTACGATGTTCGCAAGGCTTTCGATTTTCGAGGGATGCCAGTGACGACTATATACTCGGAGCTTTCGACAACTATCGATGTAGAAATTCAGAATCGCGGAAATCAAACGGCATCGATAAATCCTGATTTGAAATCCTTCTTTCTTTCCGGAGGCGGATCGGTAAGAATTTTTGTGACGCCGACTGCAAATGGAATTATTGACACGGTCTCAATCCTCCTTCCCACCGAAAATCTCACAGCGGGCATCGAGACCCTGGCCTTGAGCCTTGAAAGCAGATATACAATCAACGGCTCTGCATATTCGACAATTGACACACTCTATGTCCCAGTCATGGTTTTGGGACAAACAGTTTTTACGCCTGTGCCCGGGTCATTTACGCCATCATCGATATATAGCGGCGTACCTTTTGATCTTGGTTTCGACATCCTGACAACAGGTTTTTCCGGAACAGTGGATAGCACACGGCTCATCGTTGGACTCGCTGATACAGTCGGCGGAGTATCGCTGGTGACCGTCTACAACGGCAACCCGCGCAATTCAAGCCTTTCGCCCAATCTCATCCAATACCGAGGTCTGATTTCACTTGTGCCAGAAGATATTTTAACTCTCAATCGCTGTTATTCGGTCAGACTTGACTTCAAGCTATACAGTGGAGGGAATATTATCCCCGTTTCAAATACCTATCCGTTCACACTTTGTGTTCAACCTTTAGTTAGTCCAACATATGTCCCGGGTAGTTTTGGACCATCTGTTGTCGGCGGGGGAAAGGCCTCTTCATTTCAATTTACGCTCAATCTATTGGGCGCACCTACTCTGGAAATTGAGCCAAACACCGCTACTTTTAATCTGAGCGGAAACGGTTTCAGCGCAACCATCCAGCTTTCAATCCCCAATAATCAGCTTGTTTCAGGTGCGAATGTGCTCAAGACAGAAAGTATTTTCCTGCCCGCAGAACGCGCCGGAGAATCTTTCTTTGTCGATGCGGAATTGAAATTCAGAATCCCTGGCTCGGCCAATTATCTGACATTCGTGACCGACTTCAATCAACAGACAGTGCAGGTTACTGAAATCCCTGTCGTACAAGTCAAACAGGTAAACGTGCTTGCCCCGAATGTGCCAAAAGTTAATATGGGTCAACTCTTCCAAGTCAGAGCCGTCATTGAAAATGTTTCCTCGGTCCCAACTGACACCTTCACTATCCGGCTTGTAACCGATGGCCAGTCTATTTTTGATTCAACGCTGACAGTGCCATCCATCCCTCCGCACGCAACCTATGAACTATATTTTTCAGTCACAGGCGGAGGGCTGTCCAATCCATCTGAGATTTTCAGAGTTGATGTCACATCTGAAGGTGTAGATCGACTGCCGCCCCTTGATAATCTTGCCCTGGTGTCAGTTGAAGAGCCTGCGTTTTTGAGACTTGATCCGTTCCTTACTGGAGCCTCCGGAGGCAAGGTCGATACCGGATCGCAGTTCACGCTCGATATACTCCTGCGCAATGTTGGTGAAGCCGATGTCAGCACCGGGAGCTTTAAATTAACAACTGGCGGGGTGGATTTGGGCATTCCAAGTCCGTTATCCGGCTCACTTCAGGTGGGCGAGAAGTTTACCGTCGCGCTGACAGCGCCGGGTCAGGACACCTTGATAACATTGGAATTTGTTCTGACAGACAGGCCAATTGACCTCAATACCGGACTGCCCGCTCAAATAGCTGACACTTCTTTTTCAGTTGCCTTGGCGGTTGTTTCATCGGATGCGTCGCTCCTTGCCTCGACCGCGCTGGTAAACGCAAATGTTATCGCCGCGGGAATGAGCGCAGACCTCTTCCAACTGACTCTCACAAATAATTCCCCCGCAACCCTTGGAGCTGTAAGACTTGAGAAGATAGACCTTGATTTTTCAGATGAATCGGGAGCGTTCCTGCCTCCGGGTTCACTTATTGAGATATCACAATCGGGCTTCTATGAAAGTGATAATTTGGTGACTACTGCGTCAGCTTCGGGCGGTGTCTTGAGTCTCGAATTCGACTCGCTTTTGATTGCAGTCAGTGAGACCAGGACGCTTATCTTCCGTGGCCTGGTGGAGAATTCAAAAGATGCTAAGTTCACTATAGTCGTCAATAGAGAGAGCCTATTGGCCAAATACCTCGGCGGGCCGCTGCAAGGTATGCCGATAGATGTTGTATCTGCCAATGGAACCAGCGCGCTTCTTTCACAGCTGTATATCACAACGGAAAGTAGTTTTTCATCTTCATTCGTTATGCGAAAGAATCCCTTCAACCCCACCCTCGAGCCGGCCGCCTTTCGATTTATTCCCCCGGCAACTGGTAGTGTGGAATTCAAAATATTTACCCTGCTCGGAGAGGAAGTCTTCGGACGATCGCTTTCCCAAAACGAACTGATTGTATCAAGCGGAGGGTCGTTCACAGAGGTGTTGTGGGATGGAACAAACAACAGCGGACGGACTGTCCTCAATGGTGTGTATGTCGTGACGATTACCCATAGCCAGAGCGGCGACCAGGCGCGCATCAAGGCGGCTGTCTTAAAATGAAACGCACACGCCTTCAATATCTCCTCATGGCACTTGCCGTTTTCGGTCATTCGGAGATCGCAATAGGAAGCGACGCGGGCTTTCAATCCCCATTCTCGCTTGGTGTCACCGCGCGGTCAATCGGTTTCGGTGGAGCGATGACATCGCTTGCAGCCGACGCGTCTTCGATTTATTACAACCCCGGCTCGCTCTCTCATCTGGAATATCAGGAATTCTCGTTTTTGCACACCGTCCTCTTTGCCGGCTCGCTTTACGACGGCGCAAGCTGGGTCTATCCGGTGTCGGCCGACCAGGGAATTGGCATTGGATTTATTCGCCTCGGTACCGGCGATATTGTCCGATACGAGGACTTTAATGACATGGACGAATTCGACTATTCAAGCACGCAGATTTCTTTCGCATATGGCCGAAAATTGTATAGCGTCCTTTCGGCTGGGGCTACTCTGAAGATAGTCCGCCAGGCCCTCGATCGATTTTCTGACTATGGTGTCGGGGCGGATTTTGGCATTTCAGCCCGACTCTCGGATCATTTCTCATTTGGTGTTATCGCCAGGAACTTCTCGGGCGCAAAAGCAAAATTACAGCAAACCAGCGAAGAAATCCCTACTTCGTTCGCCGCAGGTCTCTCCATGAGCCGCCTCATGTTGTCCTCTACCATCGAGGCCGCACTTACTGCGGATATGGAAAAAGGGGAGAGCCGCGATATCCTTGTTCGAGGAGGAAGTGAGGTGCTCTTTTATAACACATATGCCCTGCGAGGGGGATACGACGGTCAGAATCTGGTCTTCGGCGCGGGATATAATCGCGGCGCGCTCAGTCTTGACTATGCCTTTACGCTCATTGACCTTATCGGCGACAGCCATCACTTCTCGCTCTCCTTCCGAATCGGACCCTCGCTGACTGAAAAAATGCGACAGCAGGAACTTGACCGATTGGATCAGTCAAGCGCGACCGATAGACTGCGACGCTTTGAACAAAATCGTCAAAAGGCCGACACATTCTTCGCCCAGTTTGAACTCGACAGCGCGCTCATATACTATCAGCGAGCGCTCGCTTTCAATGAAACCGATCAAAATATTATCGGTACAATCGCCGCGATTGAAAATGCCCGTGCCGTTCAACAGCAACAAGAGCAGAATCTTCGCGAGACCGAAGCCGAAATGCGGCAGTCAATACGAAACTATTATGACCAGGCCAATCAACTCTATGGCAGGAGATTCTACCGGCCATCGCTCGATTTACTATCTTTGATATTTGATATTCAGCCTGATAACTCGCAGGCGCTCGAATTAAAACGAGTGATTGAAGTGTCGATCTCCTATGAAATCGCAGCAAATCTTAATCTCGCCGATTCCACCGCCCGTTTGGGACTGGCCTCAGAGGCTATCGACGCCTATAATCATGTGCTTGATCTGGATCCTATAAACGCTCGTGCGCTGGAAGGGAAAAAACGCACCCTGTCGGGTCTTGATTTGGTTAAACAACTCAATGCCGCCATTGATCTCTTCAACCGCCAGCAATTCCCGGAGGCCGCAAAGCGCCTTACCGCGATTCTTGAAGCAAACCCGAACGAAAAACTTGCTCAAGAATACCTCAGCCGGATTCAGACAAGCGAAACTCATTCCACAACCTTTGAGGACCTCCAAAATGACCGAACCTACTGGCCGATATATCTCGAAGGTTTGCGCCACATGCGAAACAAAAAGTATGAACAGGCTATTGCGGCATGGAAGAGAGTCCTCGAAGCCTATCCTAATAATCCAAACACTTTGGACAACATTGAGCAGGCCGCGCTGCGTCTACAATCCGAGCAAGGCGGACAGTAGCTTCATGGGGTCAGGATTCAACCGGTGAAAAGTTAAAGGCGCCATCAATGAGTCGTCCCGTCAAAGAAATCAATGCTGAGTTTCTTGCCGAAGATCGCTACCTCGACAGCCTCAGACAGATAGCGCGTGAAGCCTGTGTTGCGGCCGAAATGCCGCGCAAGACAACCACCGCGGTTCTTCTGGCAATCGAGGAGGGCGCGACAAATGTCATCCGCCATGCCTATCTCTATGAAAAGGGGACTATCCGCCTTCGGATAGTCATCTATAAAAAGCTTGTGGCCTTTTCGCTCATCGACAATGGCCGCTCATTTCAACCCTCTGGAAATGCCAAACTCAATCTGGAGAAATTAGTCGAGTCGGGACGGCGCGGCGGGCTGGGTTTTTACATGATCCAAAAGATTATGGATTCAGTTGAGTATCTCTCGTCTGCCGGCTACAACGAACTCCGCATGATAAAGCGCTTGAGTCCGGCGAGCGAGCAAAGTCCGCCTCTGCTTCGGCGGATGAATACCCTTCGAGCTAAATTTTCAATTTACACCTTTCTGATTGTCAGCCTGATTATATTCGGAGCCTACTACTATGTAAATAACCTGACCACACGGGGACTCTATGACCGGCTCGATAGCACCGTCTCCGCCCTCGGAGCGACAATAGGCGACCAGGCCGCCGGATATGTCCTGAACCAACGCAGTGATGTGGAATTCGACGAACTCATTGTTTCCTATATTCGATCCAACCCTGAACTAAAACAGATTGTACTCACCGACGCCAATGGCTTTGTCACCGCGCACTCAGAAGATACACGAAATATCCGCCAGCTCTATGTGCCTCCCGCTCGAATTACTCCCTCCGCTATAGGCCGTCCCCAGCGGCTGGGGGAAGGAGAGGAGGCCGATAATTATCTGATGCTGCCGATTCGTTCTGGCGGACAGCAGTTAGGATGGGTTCATATCGTCTATTCGTCCTCCGGGATGAAAGAACGACTTGCCGATGCCAGGACGAAAATTATCGCGCTAATCGGCTTGCTTTTAGCAATCGGAGTCGTAGGTATTTACCTGTTATCGATCTACTTTGTAAAACCGATAGTAAAGATAAGCCAGCGCGTACGACGCTTCTCTTTGGGGGATATGACGACTGAACTCCCTCTTGAAGGGGCTAATGAATTTTTCGAGATATCAAGCGCTTTAAATGACATGATGACCCGTATAAGCCGGGATAGAAAAAGTATGATAGAACAAGAGAAAATGGCCAAAGAAATTGAGTTGACCTCTCAAATCCAGAAAACGCTCATGCCTACCACACTTCCTGCCATCGCAGGTTTTGAAATCGATGCCTATTACCGCGCCGCTGCGGTCGTCGGAGGCGATCTCTATGATATTTTTGAAATAAGCCCGGGTCGATTCTGTGTGACTGTTGCCGATGTGTCAGGCAAGGGTCTGCCGGCGTCATTGGTCATGTCCATGTTGCGCACAGTTATCCGTATCTACGCCGATAAAAGTGAATCTCCGCGAACAACCCTTATCGCGGTCAACGATTATATTATCAGAAACCTGCCAGCCAATATGTTCATCACAGTTATGCTCGGAATCTACGATTCAATGGACAGCACGTTTACCTTCGTTTCGGCAGGGCATAATCCGCTCATTGTCTACAGCGGCGCAACAGGCGAAATTCGCCAGCTTAATCCCCCGGGTATGCCGCTTGGCATCCCAGTTGCCCTGCATCAGGATTTTGCAGATCGGCTGACCGAGGAGAAAATTCAACTGCATTCAGGGGATATCTTTTTTGCCTACACAGATGGAATCACCGAGGCTACAAATCGGGAGACCGAGCAGTTCGGAGTCAAGAGAATATTGAGCTTGATGCGTGAAACCTTCGGAGAGAATGGGAGGCCAGAAGAACTCCCTGAAAACAATCATGAAAACAACATTGCCAAGACTCCGTCCACTCTTTCGGCCTTTAGCCAAAGCCTCATTGAGCAGATAGATACTTTTTCCGGTTTTGCAAAACAGGGGGACGACATCACTTTTGTGATAGGGCGTGTGCTGGCAGATACAGTTTTGGTTTCCTCCAATTCACAGATGACCCTTGACGAACTCGAAACGCGGGAGATCAGCCAACTGGATTCTGATACGTCGTCATAGAGAATATTTCCCTTGCCACTCGGGCATTAATGTAGTTTGTTAGCCAAGCGGTAATAAATGGGAAAAACGCTATTATGAATAACATCACTATTTCATTATCCGAGAGCGGACACAGCCGGGAAATTTCAGAAGTTCGCGTTGATGGCGTTATCGACACCATGACCGCCTCCGAACTTGAAGAAATTATCGATTCGCTCCTGAAACGAAGCCGCTACAAGATAGTTATTGATCTGGCGGGAGTCGATTATATCTCATCAGCAGGCTGGGGGATTTTTATTTCTCATATCAAAGATGTCAGAGCCCATGGCGGAGATATAAAGCTTGCGAACATGATCCCTGATGTTTTTGAGATTTTTGAACTGCTTGAATTTGACAATGTCCTCCGTGTGTGCGATTCAGTCGATGAGGCCATTGACCAGTTCGATGCCGCAACTGACCCTGCTGACCGAAAAAAAAAAGAACTGAAGAAGCCCGACTAACACTGGTCGAGGATTTTGTCCTTCCCACTCAGAACACCCCCCACACCGGCAACCAAAATCCTGCTCTATCCTCAAACGGCGCCGATGTCGAATCCGCCCTCCTCTTTCTTGTCCGACAAGACCCATTCCTGACCATATCCGAATTATCTACGATATTGCGGGATATGTCCGAATCCCCAAAGGCCGGATGGTGGACAGTCTTCGGAATACTGAGACGCAAGGGATTGTTGACCTACCGCTCACGCTTCCGTTTCTCCCGCCGCAGGCGCTGACCGCCCTAAGCCATTGCCTACTTTTAGATTGACTTTTTCTCTGTTGTTCCGTAAATAGAGACTGAAAGCACGCAGCATCGTGCATCAAAGGGTTTGGAGTGATTGGCAATGCCGATTATTGGAAGTGTCCTGTTGATGGCTGAAAGTTGTTTTTTTATATCATCACACGGTGAGTGGCGATGAATTCTAATCACGACCGCTCTTCTTCATTACCTATCGATCTTGAAGCGCTCTATAGGTTCGTTTCTCGCGTCCAGACCGCAGAGTCTGAATTTTTAGAACTTGAGCAGGAAGTCTGCGCTGTCGCAGTCCATGCCCTTGGATTTTCAAAAGCAGTTCTCCTCATCAACCTCAATGGCGTGTTCACAATAGCAGGCCACTCCGGCGCTGAAGCATCTGATGCAGAAGCTATTGGATTTGAACTAAAACTTGGAGTGCTTCCTCCATGTGGATATCAGATGGGCCTGAGACCAATTGATGAACTCGATGCTGGCTTGTTACTTGCCACATCGGAATGGATTCGATCGCGCGCTTTCGACACCTGGGTCCCGCTTGTACGGGGTGATACAACCCTGGGTCTGTTCCTTTTACAAACCTCGACGAACAGTAATCAGGAGATGTCGAATCTTGCGATGACTTTAATTGCCCAGGCCTTGTCAGCAAAACTTTCGACCCC
Source organism: Candidatus Zixiibacteriota bacterium (assembly GCA_034439475.1). NCBI lineage: Bacteria > Pseudomonadati > Candidatus Zixiibacteriota > Candidatus Zixiibacteriota bacterium. Next base: position 84,203 of record JAWXAN010000007.1, on the reverse strand, counting down.
AGAAAGCCGCACAATCTCTGACCGATCCAGTTCGCACAAACAGACCCCAGCGCCATTCTCAGCGCCGCTTCAAATAACTGCCAGACCGGTGCTTAAACTTATCAGACATCATAACCCCAAGACACTTACCGGTGAGATAATTGAATTTGTCAAGAGTGAACTCAACCTCGGCAAAGTTGCCTACTGGTATCACTCAACAGAAAAGCCGTCAACTGTTCAGACGGTCTCATTTGGAGTGAGCCAGAATCTGGCCACTCCTGACCCGCAGCTTTTTGACACCCTCGTTGTACTGCTGTCATCGGGTCATCTCTACCGAACCGAACAATTGGACGATCTGCTCCGACAAACTATACCGTGGACCAAAGAGCTGTCACTGGCCGGATTATCCCATGTCGTCGCACTCAATATATCGGGTGAGAGGAGAGGACTCTTAGCGCTCGACCGAATATCTGATGAGCCCGAGATGCGCCAGCGTCTCCAACTATTGCAGACCCTCGCTCGAAATCTGATGGAAAATGCCGAGTCGTTCGAAAAAATCGAAGAACTCTCTTTCACCGACCCGCTTACCGGATTATCCAACCAACGCTATTTTAACCGAAGGCTTGTCGAAGAAATAGACCGCGCCCGGCGCTATGAGCGCAGTGTCGCCCTCGTGATTTTTGATTTCGATGACCTCAAGGGAGTCAATGATCGGTATGGCCATCAGGCCGGGGATGCTGTGATTACCAGTATGGGTAGTATTCTCAGTAACGCTATTCGCACAATCGATGTCATTGCCCGTTATGGGGGGGATGAATTTTGTGTAATCATGCCCGACACCGACCGAACGACCTGCGAACAGTTCATGGTGAGACTTCAGACGACTATTGGCAGCGCTCGTTTTTCTCTTGGAAGTTCCCTCAAAGAAATTGCATGCACAATTTCGCTGGGCGGAGCGGTTTATCCATTCGATGCCGACAACTCGCAAAAGCTGCTGTACGCCGCTGATATGGCTCTCTTGAAAGCCAAAGAGACCGGGCGTAATCGCGCAATGATGTACGAGAGCACAGCCCCCTAACTATCTCACGAATCAGATCTTGACCAATTAAATCTTTACAGCGCTTTTTAGTAACCCTATATTAATGCGGTATAAATCAATCGAACTAAAGTGCCGATTGTGGTATATAAGGATAAACTGAACCGAGGAGTTGGATATCAAACAATTGCGAAAGATGTGTCAATTAATCCTTTTGGCTGGCGCGCTGCTATGTACAGACACTGTCTCAATCGAGGCTCAAACCCGCGAATATCGGATCGGAGCCGAGGACGTCCTTGAAATTAGCTTTTTCCAGGATCCTTCCTTGGATGCCAGTGTGCGAGTCGGACTTGACGGAAAAATAACCCTCGATATTGTAGGACAAATTCAGGCCTCGGGGAAGACGACTGAAGAACTCCAGAGCGATATCATACGGCAAATGTCGCGTCTCAACAAAGATATTTCCCAGACTGTAGTTCGTGTGGTTGCATTCAATTACAACCATGTTTTTGTTATAGGCCAAGTCAACCAGCCAGGAAAACGAACCTTCGAGGAGATTCCTGACCTCTGGGCAATCATTAACGAGGCTGGCGGAGTGGGCGAATTTGGCGATTTAAGCCGCGTTACCATTATTCGTGGAGGCGCGGATGCTGGCAAAGTCGAAGTTGTCAATGTCGCACAGGCCATTGCCAAAAACGAGGTAGACAAACTGCCTAAAATCCGCCGCGGGGACACAATCGAAGTACCTCGCACCGCAGGACAAATGCCATCGGCAAATCTTGGACAGACAACTCAGGCCAAAAACCTGGTCTATGTCATCGGCGCGGTCACCCGCCCTGGCCAGATTGGCTTTGAAGATAATATGGATATCCTTGAACTGCTTTCGCTTGCCGGTGGTCCGACCGAAAATGCCGACCTGAAGAAGGCTAAAATTATCACCAAAGACGGGTTTTATTCTCAAACCCTTCGTTTTGACCTCGAAAAACAGTTCAACCAAAATCTTCCTGCACGTTACACCGTCCGGAGAGAAGATACTTTTGTTATCCCGCCTAAAGGAACTGGCTTTTTGGGCCTCACCCTGACCAATGCATCCATCGTTCTGGGTACAATCACCTCAATTGTCATTCTTCTCGACCGGCTCAGTGGTAATGGCAACACCGTCACAAGATAAACTATGACTCAGGCTAAGTACAACAGCCGAAGACGCCGATAGTAGGAAACATATGGAAACATATCGCATGAGCAGCAAACTCCACGATCAGGAGCGCGAATACCTTATTCAGACGACCAACGATGGCCAGCTTGGATCTGTCCTTACCACAATTTATGTCAACGGCAGGCAAACCGAAGTCATGGTCAATCCCCACCCGGTCGAGGTCAATGCCGAAGAGGTCTTGTCTCTCGTGCGGGTGACTCATGGCGAAAAGAAAAAAGAAATCGAACTCTTGCTTCAGGGATACCATAAAGCCAAAAATACCGGCGACAGCGGCATGATGTATCATCTCGGCACAGCCTTCTTTTATAAAGGTCTATACGCCGAAGCGGTGGAAATGCTTTCCTCAGTTGTGATACTCCAACCCTCCCATCATCAGGCTCTTAATTACCTTGGCATCGCCCTGCGCCTGTCAGGCCGGACCGAGGAGTCCGTTCAGGCGGCCTCGGCCGCAGTACAACAGTGTCCGGCATTTGCTGATTATCGCAATAACCTCGGGGAATCCTTTCTTTTAGCCGGATCTATACAGGCGGCCCTTCGAGAATTTAAAGAGGCCACTCAGATAAATCTGTATTATAGCGATGCCTATTTCAATCTGGGAATAACTTATCTCACCCTTTTGATTAGCGGAACAAATCCCGAAGCAGAGTTGTCTCAAGGCAGCATGAGAACGAAAGTAACTGATGCGATTTACAAAGCTTCGCTTATCTATCCCCAGTTTAAGAGTTCTGCCTTCGACGACGGCATGAGATTGCTTGAACACGAAGACTGGAAATTGGCGCTTAATCAGTTCAAAAGAGTCCGCGAGGCTAAAAAGGAAGCGCATCGTCAGGAATTTTCCACTTTTCACATGAGATTCATTTTGCATCCCGATTTCGTCTCCGAGAAAGCTATCTCGGACAGAATAGATTTCCTCCAGGCTGAAATTTCAAAAAATCCAAACTATGTGGATTTAATGGCGGAATTGGCGCAGTGTTACGAAGAACAAGCAAAACTGATCTGGCAAAAGGCAATCGTGCACTATACAAAATGCCTGCAAATAAGCCCGACAATGACAGGAATTGTCTCCTCACTCCGTGATGCCGAAAGTGTGCTTAATGCCATGAACAAGCCTTCCACCGCCCCAGCCGAGAGACGGTCATAAGCCCATGTCAGGTGTACAGCTTTCACTCGTCGACTTTTTTGCCTTTGAATCTCCATTTGCCACAGAATTCAGACGGCTCCTGGTTAACCTCAAACAGCACAGCAAAAAAGGTGAACTCAAATCAATCCTCATCACCTCCTCCACGTTGTCCGAGGGGAAATCAACAATTTGCAGCTTTCTCGGAATGACCGCCGCAAAAAAAGGACTTAAAACGCTCCTTATCGACTGCGATCTGAGGCGTCCCACGCTGCACAAAAATTTTGTTCTGGCTCGCGATTTGGGATTGGTTGAAATACTATCCGAAGGGGCTGCGGTCAAAAGCACTATTAAGAAGACCGGACTGGATAAACTTGATATTATCACCGCGGGAAAAGCTACTGCCCATCCGGCCGATATTTTCGATGCTAAAGCGCTTTCATCCCTGATTGCCGAGATGAAATTCTATTATGATCTGATCCTTGTCGATTGCGCTCCTGTGTTGCCTGTCTCCGACCCGATGCTTCTGGCGCAGGAAGTTGATGGAGTACTCATGGTTGTTAAAGCCGGGGAAACCCAGCGCGATCTCACCAAACGTGCGACGGAAATTTTGAACTCAAGCGGCGGCGCTATTGTTGGAGTTGTCATGAATAATATGAACGACTCGCTGCCGGCCTATTATTCATACAGCCACTATGATTATTATTCATCAGCCGAGGAAGAAAAGCCCCGCCGAAATAAAGGCAATGCCCCTCCTCAGCGCAAGCTGCCTGTTTCCATCGAAGAGATGCCAAAGCGAAATACCATTCCGCGCTAATCTGCAAGCGAAGAGGGTGGTCACACATGCCCGAACAACTTAATATCCTGACTGTCGACCTCGAAGAATGGTTTGTGGTTGAGATTCTCCGCGAAAAATATCCCTTTGAACAATGGCCCGCCCTCCCTTCGCGGGTGCAGGAAAACAGCTACCGCCTGCTTGATCTTTTCAACCGCAAGCATGTGCGAGCGACATGGTTTGTCCTCGGTTGGTGTGCTGAACGCTATCCGAGGCTTATTAGCGATATAGCCGCCGAAGGACATGAAATAGCCTGCCACAGCTATCAGCACCGCCGCGTTGACCAGCTCACACCGGAAACATTCAGAGAAGACACGCAGAGAGCGCTTGAAGCCATCCAGCAAGCCTCCGGTGTTCGCCCCTTTGGTTATCGCGCCCCAAGCTGGTCGATTAACGCCAGCATACCATGGGCGTTCGAAATTCTTGGCGAACTCGGCTTCGATTACGACAGTTCAATTTTCCCCATCAAACATGATCTCTATGGCATCCCCGACGGACCCAGACAACTCTTCAAAATGTCCCTCAGCGAGGGACGGTACCTTTTCGAATTGCCGGCCTCGACTGTTCGCCTCTTTGGCCGAAACCTTCCCGTAACCGGAGGCGGATACCTCCGTCACTCCCCCTTTTGGTTTTCGCGGCAAATGGTAAAGAGACTGAATAATAAGGGCATTCCCGCCGTCATCTATATCCACCCCTGGGAGTTCGACCCTAATCCGCCCAAAGCAAACGGATTGTCTCTCTCGCAGAGTTTCCGCACCTACGGCTCAACGGACATCTTCGGCCTAAAACTGGAACAATTGCTCTCGGAGTTCAACTTTACTACCGTGATTGATTACCTTGGTTCGTTTACACGACAGAAAATCGGATTTGAACGATAACGTATGGCGCAAAGCGCCTCGAGCAATGCCCTCAGTTCCCAACCAAACCGGACTGATATTTTTCTGGCATATTTCACCGACAATGAGTTATATTTAACTAGGATGACCATAGGACTTTTGGCAAAGAAAGATAGGATTAAGGAGTAAACGATGAAACAAATGCTGTTTGCCGCCCTGGTGTTGGCGATTGCCTGTTCATCTGCCGAAGCTGGCCGCAAAAAAGAAAAAGCCGGAGACCTTGAAGGACGAATCTATCAGGACAATAGCTATGATTTCTCATTGACCGTTAACGAGAACTGGCGCTCAAAAATTGGCGCCGAGAAAAGTAATTTTCGTCTTATTCTGACCCAAACCAACCATAATATCCCGCCCGATTACCTTGAGACTCCTGATTACGCCCAGGTTCCCCGATTGGCAATTTTTGCCGACACGACAACCTTAAGCGCTTCGGCCTTTCTCGATTCACTCCTGAGCCGGTCATTTGCGTCAAAACAAAAAAGCGAGATTCTTAAAGAGTTTGATATTCTCTCCGAACCGGATGTCGTGCCCAAGGGAAAGAAGCCCATGACATTGGCCGGCCAGACTGCCATGCGCTGGGATGGACAGGCCAAATACATGAAGGAAGTTTCTCTTTCGGCATCTTCTGTCGGCGGCAAACGGATAAACAGCTCCTATGGCGGCTCAATTGTAGCCGTCAAGAAGGACAACACCGTTATCCTCTTTCATTTAATTTGCGAATGGCCTTCCTATGAGCAAGTCTCCGGCGAGGCAATGTCAATAATTAATTCTCTTGCCTGGGTCCAAGCCCCAAAAGAATAAAAATGAGCGCCTCATGGCTGGAGGCTCATTAGAATGTGATAAGAAAACATCGTCTTAGCAATTGACGGCGATGTCCGCCTCGTGTATACTACAACTATGAAAGCACCTTTATTGACTCAGGAAGAGGCAGTGTTATGTGGGCGCTGAGAATGCTTCTCATGACCTTACTCATAATCATTGTCATAGCCTTTGCCTTTAATAATGTCGGCACGAACCAAAAGATCGATGTCAACCTACAGCCTTTCTATTACAATTACACCCAAGTCCCGCTATTGACTGTCGTTATGTGGTCGGTTATCGCCGGAATGCTCATCTCGATCTTGCTCTTTATCCTGATGTACATAAAAATGGCCGTGGGCATTCGTTCTGCCAACACTAAAATCCGCGCGCTTGAGTCCGAGATGGCAATTTTGCGCAATCGGCCGATCGAAGAGTCAGTCGATTTACTTAAAGGACTCGACAGCCGAAAGCACGAAATTAAGTCGGTCTTTGATGAGGTCTAAACTGGATGTCTGACGCTGTCTTATTTCTTCTGGTCCTGCTCCTTGGAGCGATATGTTTCTATCTCGCCTATGATCGAATGAAAGCAAATTCGGTCAATAGCGACTCTTCGCAGTATGTCGATTCTCTCAAAGATTTGCTCGATGGAAGAGAAGAGGCGGCATTTTCAAAACTCCGCCAAGTGGTAGCCGAAGACACAAACAATCTCGATGCCTATCTTCGGCTCGGCGCTATTCTCCGCTCCAACAAACAGCCCGAGCGAGCCTTGCAAATTCACAAAGACCTGACCCTCCGCACCACCCTGAGTCGCAATGAAAAAATATCCATACTGAGGCAATTAGCCGCAGATTATACCGCCCTCGGCGAACCCTCCACTGCCGAAAAGGCATTGCGTGAATTGATCTCGCTTGACAGCCGCGACCGATGGGCCCATGCCTCGCTTCTCAAACTTCATGAACAGTCGGGCAATTGGGATGGAGCATATGAAACAGCCACCCATATTCTCAAATTGGAATCTAACAAATCCAAAAAACCACTCGCTCGGCTGAAATATCTTGCCGGCGAAGACCTCTTCAAAAAACGAGAATACCACAAAGCCCGCGTTGCCCTCAAAGAAGCCATCTCTCTTGACCCCGCATATGTTGCCGCCTATCTCGCAATTGGAGATTCGTACTACGAAGAGAAACGTTTCGAGGACGCCGTCAATATCTGGAATAAACTCATCACAACCTTTCCTGAGCAGGGTGACAAAGTTATCGAACGCCTCAAAAAGACCCTTTTTGAACTTGGACGCTATGGCGAAATCGTGGATATCTGCCAGACAATCCTTGTGCATGCCCCAAAAAACGGCGAAGCCCGTCGCACACTCGCCCGGCTGAGCGAAAAAAAGGGAGACCTCACCTCAGCCATCGAAATCCTCGAGCAGATTGTCGAGGACACCCCGGACGACCAAATCGCGCTCTTTGAGCTTGGACGGCTCTATATTGAAAAAGGGGAAAAGAAAAAACTCGACACCTTGGTGCGAAGTCTCAAACGGAAATCCGGAGCCGGGTTCACCGTCGATGGATTTACTCGCTCTGATATGTCCAGAGTTTCAGTCTGATCGTTTTCATGCTTCGCAGATTTCTTGGAGTTATTACATAGATGAAATCATTCATATTTCTTTGCGCATGTTTTTTCGCTTTTCCATCGCTGACCCACACGCAGGATATTTATTCCATAATCATGCGGGGGGATGTGGCCCAAGCCCGGCGGATTCTCACTTCGCAGACACCGGCCAATGCCTCAATCGGCGATAATCTGTTTTTTCAAAGTTTGCTCGAACGGCGGGCCGTCCGCTCAGCCGAATTGCTCAAATCGGCCATCTCAAAAGGACTCGCCCCCCGCTTTCAGGAAGAAGCGCATCTACGGCTTGCCCAATTCTATTTTGCAAAACATGATGCCGCCAACCTCGCCAAAGTATCCGAAGCCTATCGCTCACAATGGCCACAAGGCTCACTCATCGCCGACATGACCCGCTTTGTTGTCATGGCCGATGAGTGGAATAGTCGTGAGAAAATAGCCCTGAAAACAATCGATCAGTTTCTCCTCGAACACAAAAGAGGTCCCTATGTCGATCTGGCTACAATAGACAAAGCCCGTTTGCTTGCAAGCTTAAAAAAACAGCTGGCAAGCTACAAACCCCTCAAAGACCTTGCCCGTCAAAAATCCGGACTTGGGGTCTCACAGGCTCTTTACCTGTTGACCAATGATGCCCTCGCTCAAGGCAAGACTGACGATGCCGTCTTTTATTACAATATCCTGCGCGAAGCATATCCCTCATCAATTGGACTCGATGCCATTGTCGATAATCTGGCCCAGGCCGATATGTCACAGGACACAAAATCCGCTGAAAAAGCCGCGCGTCTTACCGGAACCTATTACGCGGTCAAAATCGGCGTCTTTTCAAGCAAAGAAAATGCAAAAAGACAGGTTGATTTGTTCAACACCTACAGCGAAAAGATGGAGACCGAAGACAAAAATATTTCAGGGAAACGTTATCATATCGTCTATATCGGTCGCTTCGCATCATTTGAAAAAGCGACTACCTTCAAAGAAATGCTCGAAGAGCGCAACGGCGAGGCCTATCAAGTGGTGGCTCGATGAATGAAGACAATCCCTCTGCCTCTCACCTAACACCGCTCATGCGGCAATATTATGCCGTCAAATCCCAGCACCCCGACAAGATACTTTTTTTTCGTATGGGTGATTTCTACGAAATGTTCGGCGATGACGCCGTGCAAGCCGCGCCAATCCTCGGCATAGCCCTCACCTCGCGCTCACATGGCCCGCATGACCGCATCCCGCTTGCAGGCGTGCCATATCATGCCGCCGAACGCTATCTTGCGAAACTACTCGAGAGCGGACTCAAAGTGGTTATCGTTGAGCAGACCGAAGATCCAAAAAAAGCAAAGGGTCTCGTCAAACGGGATGTGGTCGAAATCCTTACCCCCGGGACATCATCCTTTGACCTCACCACAAATAACACGCCTCAGAGCTCCTCCGGGCTGGCTGCGGTGTACGGCAATGGAAGCAAAAATCTTGGTCTGGCCTGCCTCGATTTTACAACCGGAGCGTTCGTTGTCGACGAAGGCAGCCGCGATGAGATGCTCGAGCGTCTGAAACTGTTCCAGCCATCTGAAATTCTTATCGCCGAGTCCGCAGTTGAATCTGAACTTTCGCGCTTTCTCAAACAGGATTACGGTGCCTCGCGGCTGACTCCATTCAGCGATTGGCATTTTGATTTCAAAACAGGCGAGCGCGATTTGACCGCGCACTTTGAAGTGCGCACCCTCGAGGGTTTTGGCCTGACAAACACGCGCCTTGCAGTTTCCGCCGCGGGCGCTATAGTGCGCTACCTCAAAGAAAATCAGCGCGACCAGCTCGGTCACCTCACAAAAATAAGTCGTCTCAACGATTCCGAAGTCATGACTCTTGACTATGGCACCGTTCGCAACCTTGAGCTGATATCCAGTCTCGCCAACGGCACAGCCGAGAACTCTTTATTTTCAGTTATAAATCTCTGTCAAACCACCGCTGGAAGCCGACGTCTTCAACAGGCCCTTTTGCGTCCATTCAAAACAAAAACAAAAATTGAACTGAGACAACAAGGGGTTGCCGAGTTTGTCACAAATCGGCCGCTCGCCTTGCAACTTCGCGAAGCCATGAAACGCCTGCCCGACCTTGAGAAACTCGCTGGCCGACTTGGAATCGGACGCATCTCGCCCAGACAGCTCGGCGGTATCAGAGACGGTCTTGTTCTCGCCAAAGAACTTGGCGCTCTCCTTGTCAAAGCTTCAAGCGAGCATTCTGTTTCTCTCTGCCATGCCCTTCCTGACCCAACCCCGTTGATCGTGGTGCTTGCTCGCGCCCTGCCCGATGACCCGCCTATGACCGCCAACAAGGGGGGGATTTTTAACCAAGGCTATTCCGAGAAGCTCGACGCCCTCAATTTATCGATTAAGGAAGCGCGCACATATATCGCCTCACTCCAACAGAGCGAGCGCCAGAAGACCGGAATTAACTCGCTCAAAGTCGGCTATAATCAGGTCTTCGGCTACTATATCGAAGTGACACGGACACACACAAATTCTGTCCCGCCCGATTATATCCGGAAACAGACCTTAGTCAATGCCGAGCGTTATATCACACCCGAGCTCAAAGAAAAAGAAGAATTGATCTCAGCCGCCGAAGAAAAAATCTTTTCCCTCGAAGAATCGCTCTACGAAGACTTAGTTGAGTCGGTCGCTTGCCACATTGCCTCAATTTCCCAGACGGGTGAGTTGATGGCCGAGATTGATCTTATCGTATCACTCGCCGAGCTTGCAGTTAAAAACAAATACGTCCGGCCCGAGATATACCCGGACACACGATTGGAAATCACAAATGGCCGACATCCGGTAATCGAAGCCGTTCTGCCTGCCGGAGAGTTTATTGGAAACGAAACCATCTTTCTATCCGAGGGGAAACGAATCCATATTCTGACCGGCCCCAATATGTCCGGTAAATCGACATACCTTCGCCAGATCGGACTTATCGTGATACTCGCCCATATTGGATCCTTTGTCCCGGCCGATTCCGCCGCAATCGGACTTGTCGACCGGGTTTTTACCCGGGTCGGCGCCCTTGATAACCTTGCGCGGGGACAATCAACTTTTCTCGTCGAAATAGTGGAGACGGCCAATATCCTGCACAACGCAACCGCACAGTCGCTGGTCCTGCTCGACGAAGTCGGGCGGGGGACATCGACATTCGACGGTCTTTCTGTTGCATGGTCAGTTGTCGAATACCTCAATGAACACAACAAATCCCGAACAGTGTTCGCCACCCACTATCATGAACTCACCGGTCTTGCGGCCCTCTATGACACCATCGCCAATTATCAAGTCGCGGTCAAAAAATGGCAGGAGTCAGTTATTTTTCTGCACAAAATCGTTCCGGGTGGCTGCGATGATTCATACGGAATCGAGGTCGGCCGCTTGGCGGGGCTTCCGCGTCAGGCTATAACCCGCGCCAAGCAAATCCTCAAACTGCTCGAGTCCGGCAAATTCTCGCAGAGCGAAATAGGCAAATCGGTCTATGTCGATAAGATGCAGCCAACACTTTTTGACGCCCCGCCCTCAGCTGTCGAAACCGCACTGCGCGAACTTGATCTTGACACGCTATCGCCTATCGATGCCTTTGAGCTGATTCGGCGATGGCACGCGGAGCTTTCATGACAGCGCCCGCTCCACGCTGGATTCGCCCGCTTTCCGAACGGCTCATCAATAAAATAGCCGCCGGTGAAGTTATCGAGCGACCATCGGCAGTTGTCAAAGAATTGGTCGAAAACGCCCTCGATGCCGGGGCGACAAGTATCGATGTCTTCATCGAACAATCAGGGGTCGGTCTCATAAAAATTGTCGACAACGGCTGCGGAATTGCCGCCGAACAGATTGAAATAGCTTTCTCGCGCCATGCGACGTCAAAAATTTCAAATTTCTCGGACCTGGACAGCATTCAGTCCTATGGCTTCCGCGGCGAAGCCTTGCCGTCGATAGCCTCGGTCTCACGTATGCGCATGACCTCGCGTCCGGCCTCGCAGGAGACCGCGATGGAAATCCGCTTCGAAGGAGGCGTGCTCCAATCAAAACTGATATCATCCTGTGTGCCCGGAACGATTGTCGAAGTAGCCGATCTTTTTTTCAACACCCCGGCCCGGCGGAAATTTCTCAAAGCCGAATCGACTGAATCGCGCCATATCTCTCGAACCATGACCGCCCTTGCGATTGGGCGATTCGATGTCGGCTTTTCATTTACTGTAAATTCTCGAAATATCTTTTCGCTTCCCCCACGGGGCACCCTCGGCAATCGTGTAAGCGAATTGCTTGGCGGACAGAAACAATTTATCGAAGTCACCGGAGAGCGTGGGCCAGTAAAACTCCATGGATTTATTGGTCTTCCCGAATCGAGCCAGCGTGACCGCTGGGGGCAATATATTTTTATCAATGGCCGGCTTGTCCAGTCAATCACCCTCGGCCATGCCTTCGCCGCCGGATACGGCGAACTTCTCCCACGCGGACAGTACCCCATCGGCGCCCTCCTTTTGACTATTGACCCAAGCGAAGTCGATGTCAATGTCCATCCGGCCAAAACCGAAGTCCGCCTCTCGCGTGAGCGCGAAATTCACGACACTATCCACCAGTTGATAAAGAGTGTCATCCGCAAAGATGACATCATTCCGACATTTCATTCATTCGCTGAACCTGAGTTGCAGGGACGCCAGTTGAACGCTCTCATTTTCCGGCCATCGCTGGAATCATCACAATACTCGCAAAAACAATTTTCTCCCTCGGCATCCGCGACTCAAGAGCATACGACCGGCATTAGAGATGATAAGTCAGAATTTCGAGTCGACCCCGTAACGGGCGAGATTCTCGATGAACCGATGCCCGCCCTGCCAACATTTCGCGATGAAAATCTTCCCCAGCCAGCCAATCAAATCACACTGCCGGGTTCCGATACTGCAAACGAGGAACTAAGTCTGGTCGGACGCTTTGCCGATCTCTACCTTTTGTTTCAACGTGGCAAAAATTTGCTCATTGTCGACCAGCACACCGCCCATGAGCGGGTTCTCTTTGAACAGACCCTGCGGGACCTCGAACGAGAATCCATGATTGCCCAGCGCCTTCTTCTGCCAGTTCAAATCAATCTCTCCCCGGAGCAGTTTGCGCTATTTGATGAAGCCCAGTTGATATTGAAAAGTTCCGGTTTTGAAGCGTCGCATTTCGGTGGCCGCACGATTATGATCGATGCCGTTCCCGCAATTCTCTCTCGAAAATCCCCGGAACGGATCACGCTGAAAATACTCGATGATATAGGCTCGCTCAGAAAAACCGGCTACGATTTGAAAAAAGCTGTTGCCCAGTCAGTGGCCTGCCGTGCCGCAGTCATGAAAGGGGATAAACTCTCAGACCGAGAGGCTGTCGGCTTGATCCAAAGTTTGCTTCGCTGCGAGAACATGTATTCCTGTCCCCACGGACGTCCGACTTTTGTCAAGATTACCAGCCGCGATCTCGATCGACAATTTGGACGTGGCTGAGATTCCCCGAATCCCAATCATCTGCGGCCCAACCGGAGCCGGAAAAACCGATGCCGCGCTCAAGTTGGCAGAAAAATATCCCATCGAAATCATCTCAGCCGACTCACGCCAAATTATCAAACATCTCAATATCGGGACAGGTAAACCGACGGTCGCTGAACAAAACAAGGTACCATTTCACCTCATAGATGTCATAGAGCCGGGCGAGAGGTATTCGGCCATGAGATTTCTGGTCGATGCAACTCGAGCAATCAAAGATATTCTCGGGCGCGGGAAAATGCCAGTCATAGTGGGCGGAACCGGTTTGTATCTGAACGTGCTCGCAAACGGCGTCATCGAGATCGAGGAAGAGGAGTTTGCTATAAGACAGCAACTCGAAGAAGACCTTAATCGGCTTGGCGCCAATCACATGTGGGAGCAACTCCAGGCCATCGACCCCCTCGAAGCCGCAAAAGTCCATCCAAATAATACTGTCAGACTCATTCGAGCCCTTGAAATTTTCAGACAGACTGGAAAAACAAAGAGTGACCTGATTGCGACAGGAGTGTATAAAAAAAGTGGCTATCTGTTTGACTGGTATTGTCTGGCTCAACCCAGAGAAATCCTCTATGAACGGATCAATGGGCGAGTTGATAAAATGATAGAGGCTGGACTGTTAAACGAAGTAACCGGTCTGCTTACGGCTGGTATGGGCACAAAACAGGCGTTATCCGCTGTTATAGGGTACGGTGAGTTAATACGCCATATTGAGGGACATTATTCAATTGATGAGGCAATCGCAATGATCAAGCAAAACAGCCGTCGGTATGCTAAACGGCAATTAACATGGTTCCGAAACCAGGTAAAATCCACCTTTTTCACCGAAGGAGACAGTCTAACGCGGTTAGTTGCCCTCTAAATGCTTGCTGCAAAGCGCGTTAGGAAACCGCTTGACAGTTGGTTTTACAATTTCATATATAAGTATAGGTTCAGTACCTGTCAAGAGCGGGATGCCGATAGCCGATACTGTACTGAAGAACCATAAAACCTCGTTAGTTAGGAACCGATCTATGACCTCTCGAAAGTTATCGGAACTCCAACGGATATTTGTTGCCGCGCTTGTACTTTTCATTATTGCGATAATGTCCTCCTGTGGCGGCAAAACATCGGCGCCATCGCCAGTTGCCGATGAATCTTCGTCCACAGAATCCAAGCCTGCCGACACTGTTTCAACAGGACTCGTCGAAATCCCACCTGCGTCAATTCCTGTAGATAAGAGTATTGAAAAAAGGATAGGCCATTATGGCTCATCGGTCTATAAGACTGAGCCACGCAAAATAGACACATCAGCGAACGAAGATTCTTCCGACGACGGTTCTGGACCTGCCGCAAGCAACAACGAAGACGATGCCAAGGCTGTCGATGACGACATCTGGCGGTTGTTTGAAATTGCCGACGACTACTATGCGATGGGTGTTATTGCCAATCAAGAAGCAAGCTGGGAAGAGGCGCAGTATTACTTTGAAAAATCTTTGGGTATACTCGCCAATCTCGATATTGAAGCCGATTCAACAGCGGCCTTGACCCCCGAAGCAAAAAAATATAACACCCAGTTGAGTAATGTCATTTCCGACTACCGTGTCACACTCCGCTCGCTTGGCCGCCTCGAAGAAGACGCTCCGCCTTCGGTTTTGATCGAACGCTTTGCCGCTCTTGCGCCGCGACTCGGGAGCGATTCCTTACAAATCTATAGCAACGAATCTCAGCCGGTTGTCTATGACCTGCCGGTTGTGATGAACGAACGAGTCAAGAAATCAATCGTCTATTTCCAAACCGTGGCCCGCGAAGCCTTTGTCCGTTTTCTCTCCCGTTCCAAACGCTATGAAGCTCTCTATAAGGATGTTCTCAGCCAGCATGGACTCCCCCATGACCTTGTCTACCTCTCTATGGTAGAGTCGGGCTTTAATCCCCATGCCTATTCATGGGCGCGAGCTATGGGTCTATGGCAGTTTATTGCTTCGACCGGCCGCATGTACGGACTCAAACGCGACTGGTGGCTTGACGAGCGCAAAGACCCGGTAAAATCGACTCATGCCGCCGCCCGCTTTTTGAAAGATTTATATACCCAGTTCGGCGATTGGGAGCTGGCCATGGCGGCCTATAATTGCGGTCCCGGAAGAGTCAGCCGCACACGCACTAAACAGGGCACTGATGATTTCTGGCAGATGAATCTGCCCCAGCAGACCAAAGATTATGTGCCGCTTATTTTTGCCGCGACAATTATTTCAAAAGACCCTGAAAAGTACGGATTTTTTGATATTGTCTACGATGAAAATCTCAATTGGGAGGAGGTCACAATAAATAAGTGTCTTGACCTTAAGACCGTTGCAAGCGAGGTCGGCTGTACTGTTGAGGAAATCAAAGCTCTTAATCCTGAACTTCTGAGAAACAACACCCCACCCAATGTCAAAGATTATGTCCTAAAAGTCCCGGCTGGCAAAAAAGATATGTTCTTGGCCTCATATGAAAATATGGTTTCGACCCAGCAGACCAACTGGACAAAACATCGTATTCGGCGCGGCGAATCGATCGCCTCTATTGCCGCAAAATACGGCGTCTCGAAATACGCCCTCCTCGAAGCCAACGCAATGACTCAAAAGACCAAAATAATTTCTGGCAAAGACCTCATTGTGCCGGTTCCCACTGATACCGATTATTCCGACAACCGAAAATCTGACAAACCGAAATACGCCGCAAGGAATTCGGTCTATACTGTGCGCTCAGGCGACACCATGTGGGATATAGCCAAAGCCTTCAATACCTCGGTCGATGCCCTCAGACGCATGAATTATCTCGAAGGTGGCGCGCGCATCTATGTCGGCCAAAAATTAAAGCTTCTTTCCGATGGCGTTAAAATGAAGGGCGGCGATGATGACTCGGGGCCGGTCATGGCGGCCAAAGATCCACAAAAGTCATCGGCAAGCGGTACTTCGGCTGGCTCTAACTATACCGTGAAATCAGGAGATACCATATGGGATATAGCCAAGCGATTTAATATAACCGCAAGCAGCCTTCGTGATTTAAATGGCTTGAACCGGTCATCGGCGATTTATCCCGGACAGAAATTAAAAGTCGGCAATGGCTCTGCCGATGGTATCGAATTTATCATTCACCGCGTCCAGAGCGGCGATACCATCAGCCGGATCGCGCGAACTTACCGCACGAGTATCTCACGGATTCTTGAGAGCAACGGCCTCGCTGATGCCAACAATCTGAAAATCGGCGACAAGCTGAAGATTCAAAAGAACTAAGCCAATGGCCAGACGAAGAGATATTGTTGCCGGAGTAATCATTGCGGTTGCCTTCATTTTTGTGTTTGGCTGGTTTGGATTGACCATGAGCGGCTTTCTCGGCGGTGGGGGAGACCTCGAGTTCACCAGCGGAAATATCGGTCTTGTCGAGGTAAACGGCATCATTGATGAAGAACTTGGGCGAACCGCAATCAAACAGCTCGACCGCTTCGCAGAATCGAACTCCATCAAAGCTATTATTGTCCATGTCAACTCGCCCGGCGGCGGTGTGGCAATCTCTCAGGAGATCTACGATGCCATAAAGCGCGCCAAGGAAGAGAAGCCGGTCGTTGCGGCTTTTGCCTCGGTTGCGGCTTCGGGTGGTTACTACATTGCCTGTGCGGCTGACAAAGTGGTCGCCAATCCGGGCACCATCACCGGGTCCATAGGTGTTATTTTCCAATTCCATACCGTCACCGGCTTGCTCGGTAAAATCGGCGTCGAAACCGAAACCGTAAAATCCGGCGAACTGAAAGATGTCGGCTCATACGCCCGGCCCATGACAGAAAAAGAGGAATTGATGCTTCGCGCCGTCGTCATGGATTCCTATGAGCAGTTTGTTTCTGCGGTGGCCGAAGGCCGCGAACTGGAAAAAGATCAAATATACCCGCTTGCCGATGGCTCTATCTTTACCGGCCTGCAGGCCTATAATCTTGGGCTGATTGATACCTTGGGCGGACTCAAAGAAGCGATTGATTTGGCTGCAAGTCTCGCCGCTCTGACCGGAAAGCCCAAACTCGTCCGTCCATTGATTCGTGATAAAGGCTCTATATTTGATTTAGTACAGAGCACACTTGGTAAAGTTAACAAGTCGGTCGACAATAGTTTCTCCGGTCCCCAGCTTCTATATCTGTTTCAGTAAATCTTCGCCAAACAGCCCTCTTTTTGACTATAAAAAATTATAGACATTCCGCGAGTTTTTCCTTTCTTTCCGTTGGGATGTGATTATCTTGTGCTCCGCCAATAGCTTATCAGGTGCTTGATTCAAGCCTTGAGAAGCTGGTGGACAGAAAGCAATGAAAAATATGAAGATGAGAACCATAGACATTTTTGTCGAGGGAGGACATCGTGACTAAAGCCGATTTAGTCGAGAAAGTGGCCGAGAAGACTGGCCTGACCCGCACCGATGTTGCCGTAGTTGTAGATTCATTTCTCGATGTGGTAAAAAAGTCGGTTGAGTCCGGTCATAATATCGAGATTCGCGGCTTTGGGACTTTCAAAGTCAAGCTTCGCAAATCACGCAAAGCGCGAAACCCGAGAACTGGCGAGGTTGTGCCCGTCCCGGATAGAAAAGTCCCGGTGTTTAAACCATCAAATGAGTTCAAAAACATGATAACCAAATTATCTCTGTGACAGTTGCCAGAAGACACTAAGTGGAGGATTGATGCCAAGCGGGAAGAAAAGAAAACGCCAAAAGATTAAGACGCATAAACGGAAGAAGCGAAGACGTGCCGATAGACATAAGAAAAAAGCGCGCTAAGGCTGGCGTTCGGGAAGTATTCTCCGCTGTCTTGGGCAGTAATTTCCCTTCCTTCAGGTCAGGTCGGTCACAAAACAAAAAAGCCGGCTTAAGACACAAAATGGAACTGTAACCGCCACAAGTCATTGCGGCTGATTTGCAATCGTAAATGCCCGTTCATCCGAACGGGCATTTTTATTGCCATTATCGAGCCTATGAACAATGGCAGAGCTATGCGTTTCAATGTTGTGCGAGTAGGCATGTGCCTCGCGGTTTCTCTCCTGTCGACTCACACCGAGGCACAGCAGTCGAGTGACTTTATAGTCAATATTGGCCAAAGTCTGACTGAACAAAGTCAGCCGCAAATCGCCGTGTCAGGCACGGGAAATATAGCAATCGCATGGGTCGACAAACGAAACGGCAACAGTGATATCTACCTTCAGCAGTTTACCCGAGCCGGTATCCCGCGTGGCATAAGCAAGAAAATTAACGATGATCTCATCGGGGCGCATCAAAGTGAACCAGCAATCAGTGCCGATCTCAATGGCTCATATGTTGTCATTTGGAACGACTATCGTAGCGGACTCTACCCATTCAAACCAGATATTTATTTTCAAAGTCTTGACTCCAATCTCGCTTGGCAAGCCGCAAACCAACTGCTAACCATTGAATTGCCGGATTCGCTCAAAAGCGCTCCGGATATTGCGCTCTACAAGTCCGGTGGAGGAGTTGTCGTGTGGGCCGATTACCGAAACCAAAACTGGGATATCTATGGGCAAATAATGTCTTCGACAGGAGCGATGAGCGGTTCTAATTTCAAGATAAACGACGACATTGGACCTTCACAACAACATGCCCCTCGGATCGCAATAGCCCCCGAAGGCTGGTTTATTGTGACATGGTATGACAACCGCGCAGGCAACGATGATATTTTTGTTCAGCGCTTTGACCAAGCAGGCAATCGCCGTGGAAATAATTTTCGGGTGAGCGGCGAAACGAACGGAAGCCGACAGGCCTTTCCTGACATTGCCGCCGATGGAGCTGGCTGTTTTACTGTGGTATGGGTAGACTGGCGTAATGGGACGTATCCGGCCAACCCTGATATTTACGCCCGAAAGCTCGATACTCTCTACAATGCAGTCCTCGCCGAAACAAAAGTCAATCGCGACGGCACTACCCTGGCCCAGCGCGAACCGGCAATCGCCGCCGACCGCCGCGGCAACGTCTCAATTATTTGGGCTGATTCAACGTCAACGTCGTGGGATATTGTCGGGCAGATGCTCGATGTCGATGGAGTAATCCGCGAGGCCAATCTCCAGGCAAACAATTTCAAAGACAGCGCGCAGATTCGTCCCGATGTCGCCCTCGACGGACGATTCAGATACGTGACCTGGGCTGATAACCGAAACGGCAATTGGGATATCTTTGCATCGATTACAAAATATAATGAACCCCATCTGTTACTAACACCCGAAGTCCTGTCGTTTGAATCCCAGGTCGACAGCTTTGTGCCGTTATCACAAAAAGTAATTATCCACCATGCTGGCTACAACCCGATACATTTTATGGTCGCCTCGAACACGAGCTGGCTTTCTGTCACGCCGATTTCGGGGTTGACACCTGACACGCTTGAGATTTCTATCAATGCCAATTCCTTCCAGATAGGACAATACAGCGGCTCGATATCTCTGGTCGATACCGACAACAATGACTCAACTGTCCTTCTTCCAGTACTGTACACCGTTAGAAAACCGAACACAGTCACCGCAACAGACACCATTTCATTCGGCTCGACCCAAATCGAAACCCTTTCAGAATCGGTTATCCCGTTGAGCTTATCGCTCAACCGAGCAATCAAAGGCATTTTTCTTCCTCTCGAATTTGACACGACTCTCTTTGCTATAGATTCTGTTGCTATCGACCCGGCGCAGTCTCCTGTTTTTTCCCTTCAGTTAAACCGATCTGAATATCCATCCACAATCGTTATTGAAGGCAATTCCATATCCGACAGCCTTCTTCCCGGACAATATCTCCTCGCAAACATCCATATCCGGACATTGGACTTAGAGGGGAATACATTGATATCGTCAAGCCTTGGCGGACTTCAAGACCCATTCCTGACAGCCCCAGACGGTTCTCATAGCAATCCTGTGATAGTCGATGGGGTGATTTCCGTTGGAGTCTCAACACCGGTAGAAGAGATTACCAATAGCTCACTTCCCAACTCATATAAGCTCCATACAAATTACCCGAATCCTTTCAATCCAAGCACAACCATCACCTATGAACTTCCCCTGACAACCTCAGTCATCCTCGAGGTCTTTAACATTCTGGGGCAAAGAGTAAATATTCTTGTTCAAGGTCTAAAATCTGCCGGTACACATCATGTAACATGGGACGGTATCTCTCATACCAATCGGCCTGCGCCTTCCGGAGTCTATTTTTATAGACTTCAGACCGACGGCCTTTCTTTCGTCAATAAAATGCTCCTTTTAAAGTAGATTTCTCAGGTTCTTTCCTTACATATCTAATTGAAGCCGGACTTGTCTCTTGTGCAACAATTTGATATTAATTTTCGTATGCACAGCTGTGAAGTATGAAATAACCGGGAAGGATTTATGAAGATTTCAAAACATATTATATTTCTCACTATAGCTTTGCTCTTTGCGGCTCGCCTTGCTCAAGCCGAGAACGAGGACCGTATTCACGGAAAACTCACGACAGTCGATGGCGACACATTCGAAGGGCTTATTCGATGGGATAAAAACGAGGGATCTTGGATCGACATTCTCAATGGAACCAAAGAGATAACACGCCGTCAACTCAACGAAAGCTCGAAATCAAACCGCAAAAAATATGGTGACCGAAACAACGGCTCAGTTACTCTATTCGGTATCAAAGTCAACGATCATGATAACTGGGATGAGTGGCCGACAAGCGCCGAATCCGGAATTCGCTTTGGACATCTGCAATCCCTCGAGGTCGTCGACGATGATCGTGTGCGACTCTTATTGAAATCCGGTATCGAAGTAGAAATGGTCGGCGGCTCGTCTGATATTGGCTCGCATATCAGGGAGATTGTAATTGAAGATCCAAGCAATGGCGAGACTGAGTTCACATGGGATGATATCAAGAGCATCGAGTTTTCAGCAACCAACGGTGACCAGGTCTCTACATTTGGCCAGCGTCTCTACGGAACCGCGACAACCAGACGGGGCGAAGAGTTCACCGGTTTCATCTGCTGGGATGTGGACGAGATATTTACAACCGATGTTCTCGACGGCGAAAATAAAGGGCGGACCCGCAAGATTCGCTTTGACAAAATCGCATCCATCAAACGCTATAGCTCAAATGGCGCTCAGTTAATCCTCACCGGAGGAGAAGAAGTCCTGCTCCGCAACTCAAATGACATCGATGACGGCAACCGAGGGATAATTGTATCCGATCCCGGATTCGGCCAGGTCACTATTGAATGGAGTGAATTCGAGAAGCTGACTTTGAAGCCCGCGCCGAGCACCATTAGCTATAACACTTTTGATGGCGGCAAAGCCCTCAGCGGGACCGTAACAACCGAGGACGGCGACACATATACTGGGACAATCCGATGGGATAACGATGAAACCCACTCATGGGAAATTCTTGACGGTGACACACGCAATGTCAGCTACGATGTCGAATTTGGTCTGATTAAATCCATTGAGAAGAAAAGCTACCGCTCATCGCTGGTGACACTTCGCGACGGCCGGACGCTTGATCTCCGCGGAAGCAACGATGTCGACGATAGCAACAAGGGGATATTTATAACCCTGTCAGACGGTGAAAATATTCGTGTCGATTGGGAAGAATTCAAAAAGCTTGAGTTATCAAACTAAACCCGAACACCTGTAAATACGATTAATAAAAAAGCCCGAATCATTCGGGCTTTTTTATTTCACAACTGTCTGTACTTTTATTCGCCGACTTGCGCTATCGCGGCCTGAAGGTCTTTGATATGCTGCTGTGCTACTGCAATATCCTTGTTTGCTTTCGGGTTATTTTTTGCCACCCGAACAAAAGCCTCCCAGTTTGCGATATTGCCCGCATAATCATCTTGGCTGAAACTTTCCGTTGCCGTTGCATAATTATACGCCGCGCGATACTTGGACGGGGCGGCCTCTAAGGCAGCCTTAAATTCGGTCGCGGCTTGCTGAAATTTCTCCTGGTTCATATAAATCTGACCCAGCGCAAAATGGGCATTATAGTTTTTCTTCTCCACTTCAATTGATTTGTGATACGCTGCAATCGCCTCCTGGCTTTTGTTCGTTTTCTCGTATGCATTCCCAAGCAGAACATAGGTGATGTCATCACCCGCTCCGAGTTCATGAGCGCTGTTCATTGTCTCGATGATTTTAGGATAATTCTTGGCTTCTCCATATATCTTGCCGAGATCCTTGTAAAGCGAACCGTCCTTATTGTCAATCGAGATCGCCTTGGTCAGCGAGGCCTCAGCTTCGGTAAAATTTTTCAATTTGAGTTGAACCCGGCCGAGATTTGCGAAGGCGTCCTTATTTTCAGGAGCCTTCGCGGCTGCTGTCTTAAATTGCGTAAGCGCTTCTTCAAATTTCTGCTGCTCAAAATAAATCGTGCCCAAATTCAAATAAGAATCGACATAATTAGGATCAAAGGTAATGGCCGCGTTGTAAGCAACAATCGCTTCGTCAGTATTTCCAGCCTGAGAGGCGGTCACACCCTTGTTAAATGATTCTTTGGCTTTTTCCGTATCGAGAGCAAAGGCCTGAATGCCGCAGACGCTCAAGAGTACAATTAGCGCTTGTGCTACCTTCAGTTTGCCTGTCTTTTTTTTCGCGATCATCAAATCTCCTTCCAATTAATAAATCAGCTTCTTAATCTTACCTTCTTAAATGCCTGACAATCTTCAAGGTTCCAATTGCCCTTTTTCGTTTTGCCTGTTTATCCGCTCGATTGTAGACGCACAATTCCTTTAATTTGTTGAATATGCTCCAGTTATAAAAAATAAGTAAAACAGGCTATTCCAATGCCGTCTGCGGAGCTTCGTCGATATCCTGATCCTGCTCGATCAACTCAATCGGTCTGGGAACCGCCAGCGGGGGAGGGGGAGCGCTGAGCGCGCGCAAACCTATATCTTTGCGAAACATCGCCCCGTCAAAACGTATCCGCCTCACCACGTCGTAGGCTCTTGCCAAAGCCGCCTTTAAATCCGAACCAGTCCCGACAACAGAAAGCACCCGACCTCCATCCGTCAACCAGACATTATTGTCGCGTCTTGTACCGGCATGGAGCACAAACGAATCAGCCGATGCCTGTCCGGGAAGACCGGTGATTCTTTTACCAGTTGGATATTTTCCGGGATAGCCTCGCGATGCCATCACAACACAGGCCGCAGAACCCGGACACCACTCAGGAGAGAAAGACTGGAGCTTCTTGTCCATACATGCAATGATCAAATCTACTAAATCAGTCTTGAGCAAAGGGAGGACCACTTGCGTTTCCGGATCTCCAAAGCGAACGTTGAACTCAAGCACCCTTGGGCCGGATTCAGTCAGCATGAGACCAGCGTAGAGTACGCCTGTGTACTCCAAATTATCCTTTCTTAGGCCTGTCAAAACCGGCAGGAGAATATGCTCATAAATTTGTTCAGTAATATCAGGCGTGATATACGGAGTTGGACAATAAGCGCCCATTCCGCCAGTATTTGGACCTCGGTCGCCATCGAGAGCGCGTTTATGATCCTGGCTGGGAAGAAGTGACAGAATGGATATTCCGTCCGTGACAGCCATGACCGAGACTTCTTCGCCAACAAGACATGTTTCAATGACGATTTTGGTGCCTGCCTGCCCGAATATTCGTTTTTCCATAATGTCATCTATTACAGCCGATGCATCATCGAAATTCTTCACAATTATCACGCCTTTTCCAGCCGCAAGTCCGTCGGCTTTGATGACAATTGGATATTCAACAGTTTTACAAAAGCCAATGGCTTCTGCAAATGTAGAGAAAACCCTGTACGGCGCAGTCGGAATATGGTGTCGTTGCATGAAATCTTTGGCGAATACTTTGCTGCTCTCAAGCTGGGCCGCTTTGCGATCGGGGCCGAATATCTTCAGCTTCCGACGCTGGAACTCATCGACGATCCCCATTGCTAGACATTTTTCCGGCCCCACAACAGTTAGGTTTATTTTATTGCGAAAAGCAAAATCTGAGAGCCCACGGATATTTTCGGACTTGAGATTCACGCATTTGGCATGCTGCGAGATTGCCGCATTTCCGGGCGCGCAGAAAATACGCTCAACCTTCTTCGAGGACTTGAGTGTCCAGACCAATGCATGTTCGCGAGCCCCCGAACCAATGACTAATACTTTTAAACCCATGCTATTTACTTCCTTCAGAGTGCCAGTATAAACGAAACTGCTGCTATTTCAAATAGTTTTCGCCAGCCTTCTCGGGGGTCGTAAATAAAGACTTGTCCGCTGGTGAAAAAGGTATATCTTGTGTCTGTCTTCTACATAACACCCGGCCTGTTCGGGTGATACTACCTACAGTACCATAAGTTAGGAAATTACTGATGAAAAGATTTTTCGCGATAGGTTGCTTCAGTCTCACGATAATGTTTGGTTCGCTTGCTTTCGGGGCAGAACAAAAAATTGCCCAAATTCAACTCCCTGAATTATCCAAAGAGCAGTGGAATGAAGTCAAAAAACTCGGCTTGGATCATGACATCTGCGGCGGCCACACCGATATCTTTGCCAACGAAAGCCAACTCGCCAAATTGCGAGAACTCGGCATTGAGTTTCATACCGAAGTCAAAGACCTTCGGGCATTTTATCAGTCGCGTAATACCGCCGCAGTGGATTTCGGCGGATTCCGGACCTTTACGCAAATCGAAGCCTATCTCGACAGCCTTACCATTGCCCATCCGACTCTTTGCTCGCAGAAATTTTCTGCCGGACAGACCCTTGAAGGAAGACAGATGTGGGTTATTAAGATCTCAGATAACCATACGGTCGATGAAAACGAACCCGAAGTTTTTTATAATGCCCTCATTCACGCCCGCGAACCAGCGGCTGGTGCTTCGCTTTTACATTTCATGGCGCATCTGCTGACAAATTATGGCACCGATGCTGTAGTGACCGATATCGTTAATAATCGCGAACTCTATTTCATGCCAGTGGTGAATCCCGACGGGTATGTCCATAACGAAAATATTAACCCACTCGGTGGCGGGCTATGGCGTAAAAATCGACGCAATAACGGCGATGGCAACTTCGGCGTTGACCTCAACCGAAATTATTCCCATGAGTGGGGGATAGACGATGTCGGTTCCTCGGGCGTTACCGCCTCGGAAGTGTACCGAGGTGCAAGTCCTTTTTCAGAGCCTGAAACGCAAAATATCAGGGACTTTATTGTCTCACGACAGTTCGTTATTGTAAATAATATCCACTGCTACTCTGATCTATTGCTGTGGCCGTGGGGCGGTTCCGATCGAACATATACGCCGCAGGAGAGTTTTTACAAAGCAGTCGGCGACTCTGCGGTAAAGTTTAATGGCTACGCGCCCGGTGTCGGCTGGGGTTTATATCCTACCAATGGCGCAGCCGATGACTGGATGTGGGGAGATACAATACTCAAGTCGCGGATTATTTCATTCACCACCGAAATTGGCGGTAACAGCGATGGCTTTTGGCCTGATCCGGCTCGCATCCCGGCTCTTGTCGCCGAGAATGTGTGGCCAAATATTTTTCTCGCAAAAATAGCAGGCAATCCCTATCTGTACGCCCAGCCCCTGGCCCCGACCGTCACACTTCCTGATTCAGTCTCCGAGGATTTTTCTTTGTCGTGGCAGGATGTCGATCCGATTAATCCCGCTCTCACATATAGAATCTCAGAACTCAAAAACAAATCCACTGTGACCGATAATGTGGAAGTTGTCACAAATGACTGGAGTCCCCTTCGTTTCAACCGAAGTACCACCCGTGCCCATGGCGGCACATTTTCATGGAAAACAACTAACACAAATTTCGCTCCCCATTGGCTTATATCCCGATCTCCCTACGAAGTGAAAACCAATGACTCACTGGTGTTTTGGGTCTGGTATAACGTTGAGGCTAATTACGATTACTTTTACGCGCAGGTATCAACCGATGGCGGATTTGCCTACACAAGCCTGTCAAATAATTTGACCACAAACACAAATCCAAACAATGTCAACCTCGGCAATGGCATGACCGGCTCATCCGGCGGATGGGTCAGAGCGGCCTTTGACTTATCCCCGTACAGCGGTCAGCAAGTCTTATTCCGTTTAGCTCTGCTCACTGATAACGGCACTCTCGGCGAAGGCGTGTATGTCGATGACTTTGCCAATATCGATCTCTTCGGTATTGAAACAGAACTATTCTCCGCCTTAGCTGACACAACTCTCTCCTTCATCGATAAAGCGCCAGGCGACTATTGGTATAAAATTAAAGCAAAAGATGCTCAAGGTCAGGAAGGGCTTTATTCGCAGCTGGTGAAGACGAACGTGACAGTTCCATTCGTTCTTGGAGATTTTGACGGAGACGCCGTTGTCGATATTTCAGATCTGACCGACTTGATAAGTTACTTGTTTTTGGGAGGGCCGCCCCCGTCTCCTGAGTCGCGGCTCGAACTCGATTGCATCGCCCCGGTCGACATCTCAGATCTTACGGCGCTTATTGATTATCTTTTTATTTCGCTATCACCGCTCAGCTGTCCATAGGACGGTGTGATCTTATATTCCTGTAGCCCACCCAACGGGTGGGTTTTTATATGCCCGGTGTGAGAACAAACTGTTTGATGAAGTTTGGTGCGGGGCGGGGATAACCCCCACGAAGTCATTTCTCAGGCTGATTCGTCTTTGGATCTTCGTGCAGGCCGTCTCTGGCCTGCACCACTTTGTAATTAGCGTACCTCCCCGTACGCCAACTTCTACATAGAGCGCCACAAACTATTTCTGATGGCGTTTTCCGCGTCGCATAACCTGCGTAGTGTAAACATATATATGAAACAATTACGCTGTCGTAATTGCTTCTGTGTCACTCTATTTAATCAGTTGACAAGCCGTTCCGAAGGACTATATCTTATCGCTTCGCTGGGTGATACAATCGAGATGATTGCGCCGCGGGCGGGAATGAAAAGGTTAAATTTCGTGCTAACATGGTGAGGGTTGTGGAATGAGAAGAGACACGGTTATGGCCGCACTGGCTCTGTTACTATTAAGCGCTTTTGCCGTATCAGCCCAGGAGGCGGTGACCGAGACGGCGACTGAAGAGGAAGCGAAAGATTTTCTCGAAATCGCTCTTTACGGTGGATACGTATCTCCTTCGGGTGGACTCGGTGATTTCAAAGATTCTGTCGGCGCTAAGTCAGGATGGTCAGTCGGTATTGATGTCGGTTACTTTGCGACGCCAAATTTGGCTATCGGCCTGAACTTTAGCTACGCACAACTCGGCATAAAAGATTTCGACGGCCAATCCGGATTATCACATCGCTTCTATAACCCGTTCCTCTACGGCAAATATTATTTCTTCAGCGAATCAAAATTCGCCCCTTTCATCAAAGGTATGATAGGCCTGCATAACGCCAAATTCACAACCCTTGTCAATGACCTCGGCGTCGGCCAAATGAAATACCGCCAGATCTCATACGAACCCTCGCTGGCCATCGGTATTGCCGGAGGAGCTTTTTACTATACATCAGACTACAGCGGACTTTTTGTCGAGGCCGAATACCAAATGGGCTTTAGCGAAGATTCAAAAGCTGAATATCAGGGGCAAAACCTTACCTTCGGCGAAAATACAGGACTTCTAAACTTGAATGCCGGAATCAAAGTATTCTTTGGTTCTGAGTGAAACAGACGTCCTTTTGAATTACCGACCCGTCCTGTTACAGAAACAGGACGGGTTTTTTATGGAAACTCTCTGCATTCATAAGTACTTTGTATTATGAAAAACACACGGCTTCTTGTCGTTGACGATGAATCTTCCGCGCGCCAGCTTCTTGCCGGTTTCTTAAGACAAAACGGTTTTGAAATTCACGAAGCCGCAGACGGCGAGAGCGCTCTTGATACCTATCGGAAAGTCCTGGCGCCAGTGGCTCTTATCGATCTCAAGATGCCAGGTATGGGCGGACTCGAGTTGCTCAAGAAACTCAAAGAAATTAATCCGCTTATCCAAGTCATTGTCCTGACCGCATTCGGCTCTGTTGAATCGGCCGTGACAGCAATGCAGGCCGGTGCCTATGACTATCTGACCAAACCCGTTCAGGAACTCTCTGAATTGCTCGTGAAGCTGCAGAAAGCAGCCGAAGCCAATCGTTTGATTCGTGAAAACGAAATCCTCACCCGCCGAATCAACGAACTATTTCCCGGAACTGAGATTCTTGGCGAGTCGACTGCCATTAAGAAAGTCAGAGAGATGATTAGTGTTGTTGCGCCTCGTGATGCCACTGTTTTGATTACCGGGCCGTCGGGAACCGGCAAAGAATTAGTCGCGCGGGCTCTCCATGCCCTTTCACCTCGAGCCGGCAGAAAACTTGTTGCCCTTAACTGCGCCGCCTTTCCTGAAAGCCTGCTTGAGTCAGAACTCTTCGGATACGAAAAAGGAGCCTTCACCGGAGCCGACCGGACCAAGCCGGGACGATTTGAATTAGCCGAAGGCGGAACACTGTTTCTTGATGAGATAGGCGAGATGCCCCTCACCATGCAAGTAAAGTTGCTTCGCGTTATAGAAGAACGCGTGCTCGAACGGCTCGGATCGGTCAATGCCACCCCTCTCGATATTCGTATCATCACTGCGACAAATAGGGACCTCGAAAAACTAATCTCACTCGGGACATTCCGCGAGGACCTCTACTATCGGCTGAATGTCATCAGGATCCATGTCCCGCCATTATCCGAACGAAGCGGCGATCTGCTTCTGCTCGCAAAGCACTTCATCAACAAATACACAAAAAAAATAGGAAAAGAGATTTGGGGAATTGAGGCCGACGCCGCAAAAGTTCTAATCCAGTATTCTTGGCCCGGAAATGTAAGAGAGCTTGAGAATGTCATCGAACGCGCTATAATTTTAGCAAATGGAACCGTAATCACAAAAGAAGATTTGGCAGGGTTGAGCATCTCAGAGACAACGCCAGAACCTTCGGGTAAAATTCTTCCTCTCTCAGAAGTTGAGAAAGAGCATATCAGATTTTGTTTGGATAGGTTTGGGTGGAATCTTGGCGAAACAGCCGAATGTCTCGGATTACACCGGAACACCCTTCGGGCAAAAATTAAAGAATTCAACCTCCAAAAATAAGCCTCACCCAAAAGCTTGCACCGTTTCAGTGCATCACTTTTTCTAGCATGCACAAAATCTGTGCAACATGTCGCTACTTAATCAGTCTATTACAGGCTAACTATTTGTCCGATTAACGGTTAAGTGAATTGGCGTAAAACTTGATTGATATAATCGCAGAACTGATCGAAAAACCGAATGGAGAAATGTGTGAAGCACCGAAATCTGATGACCCTTGCAGTTCTTTTGACCGCTTTAAGCGTAGTTGGCTGTAATAAGGATGAAACCGTGCTCGCCGAGAGCGATCCGGTTCCAGCTACTCCTCAAGGAGTATATAGCGTGACAGGTGACCTCGAAGTTGCCGTGAAATGGAATGGTATATACGAAGCTGATGTTAAGCAGTATATAGTTTGGCGCTCAATTGATTCGGTTGACAATTATCTGGAAATCGGCCGAATTGCTGCCATATCCAATCCAAATCAGGACTTGCTGATTTACACCTTCGTCGATGATAATGTCTCCAATGGAGCGACATATTATTATGCCGTTTCCGCGGTGGATTTCGCAAACCAAATATCCGACTTATCCGCTGAGGATGTCTTTGATACTCCTCGGCCCGAGGGATCGAACCGGCTTTATTCATTATTTGTTGATTCAACCCGTACCGGATTCAATTTAAGTGCTGGAGCACCCGGTCCTGCTAATGCCGCCGGAGTTGATATATTTATCGACGATTTTGAAGGACTATTTTATATAAACGCGGCCGATATTGACACCGACATTCAGGATATGGGTTACACAAACGGATTTGATGAAATTGGCTATGCCACCGACACCGGCTGGTCGGAACTCGGCTACTCCGAATTAATTGCCGGACATACGTATCTTGTCTGGACGCGCGACAATCACTTTGCCAAGATACGTATTACCGCAACAAACTTTGCAGTAGGCTGGGTTGATATCCACTGGGCATACCAGACCGATCCAGGCAACCTTGAATTGTCACTACCGCATGGATTTGAGAAACCACAACACGACCAAAATTATCTGAAAAGCAAAGCCGCTCCGCTCTTGAGAACGGCGCTCGAATAACCTGAAAGGAAGTGTGACACAATGTTACGCAAAAGAATGTTGACGGGCTTACTGCTGATGTTTAGTGTGCTCTTTGGCGCCATGACGCCCAACGCTCAAAACATACAGCGCGATTATGATGACGATAACAACCGAGACGAAGATGACGACGGCCGCGACGAAAATCGCGGCGAGGGTATCGCCCGGGTCGACCGTTATCTCGATGTCGAAGTCTGGACCGACCAGGCCGACGGCGAATACTACGAAGGGGATAATATCGTTATCCATTTCCGCGCCAGTCGCGATGCCTTTGTCGCTGTCTATTCGATAGACACCCGCGGACGAGTCAACCTGCTCTTTCCGGCCAATTCAACCGATGATAATTTTGTCTCTGGCGGAGCCACCTATCGTCTTCCGGACGGACGCGATGATTTCGATTTCGTCGTGACTGGTCCTGAGGGACGCGAGAATATTCAGGTTATTGCTTCGCGAGAACGATTTCCGATTCCAAGCTGGCATCGCAATTCAGGCCTTGTCTGTGATTGGGACGACCGCGACGGGTACATGGATGACCTCAATTCCCAATATTTTATCCGCTACAATGGTCAGCGTTTTGCCTATGACCGTGCGGTGGTTTTTGTCAACGAATGGGAAGATAATTATTATCGTCCCGTGCATTATCCTTCATATCCCCACTGGTCGGTCTGCGGTAACACCTACATTGATTATCCGTACGGCGGTTCGATATATGTCAACGGCATCTACTGGGGCTGCGCTCCGCTCTATATTCCCCGCATACTTGTGGGATGGCATACCATTACGGTCTATGACCCCCGCGGCTATTGCTGGGAGTCGGATTTCCATATCAGCCGTTACAATACTGTAGTCTTTGACAGGCATGTTATCCGTCCGAGCCGAACCTATGTCTCGAAGTATAAAGAAGTGCGCGAAGTTGGCTATCGCGACCCGATTCGCTCAGGATATCCAAATTATAAACAGCGCGCCACGGCAACGGTTATCGACAAACGGGGTGTGAAGAGCACAAACGGAGGATCAAAATCTACCCTCTCTAATATCGCGACTGTAGACCAGGAATCATCGCTCAGCCGAAAATACGTACGCGGATCGACTGAACTCAAAAAGACCGCGCGGGGTTATGAAACCAATGCGGCTATAAATAATGAGGGTGGCACAAGTCGCCGCTCTAAAGTCAGCCGCGGACAGACCGGAAGCGAAACCGCTGGTACTCTTGACAAGGGACGCGATCAGAATGCAACTGTTGAAACCAGCAGAGACGGCTCATACACCAAACGTTCTTCTTATAAATCCTCAACCGAAACAGTTGAGAGGGAGGGGTCTTCAGGAACTGACCGCCAATCCGAACGAGTCGAGAAACGAAGCGGATCAGATGCCGATAGACAGCAGGCTGGGCGCGTGGAGAAGAGTTCCCAGCAATCAGGGTCTGATAATAACTCCGCTGAGCGCAAGCAGACCGAAAGCAAACAAACCGAAGGCCGGAAGCAGACTTCGACAAGCACAACAGTCAAAAAAGCAGATGGCGGCGGTTCAAACGATAAATCGGCAACCTCCAAACCCCAGTCTTCGGGACAACAAAGTTCAGGGAAATCTAAAGAGGGCGGCGGACGCAAGAAGTAGGGTGGTATTATATGGTAGACTTTTTGGTTCAGATAGCTTATAATAGTGGATTGTGGGAAAAGCAGGCAGTACGAAGAGTATCATGCTGCTTATACTGCCTGCTTTGCTCGCTTCTGATAATTGGGAACGCCGAAGCGGTCGAACGGAAGAAAAAAACTTCAGATTCTACCACAGTGTCCCAAACACAGAAGAGCGAGAGCGCGGGAAAGCAGAAGAAGAAAGAGCCGAAACGGGCCGCTTTCAAAGCGCCTGCGACGGCTGATCGGCGATACGATTCCTTTGTTGATAAAAACAACAACGGAATCGACGATAGGAAAGAGAATATTCAGTCGAAATCCTCTCTTATCCCTCCCATAGAGACGAAGCCTCCGCCGGCAGCGGTAAAAGCCCCGACGGAAAAGAAGACACAAGTCGAAACGAAAGAAAAGGAAAAACCCTGAACTTGCTGGGGCAATGAACTGCGAATCCCGTCTTAATGATTTTTAGGCATTTCTCGTAGAGCTTCCACATTCAGCGTTATATTAAGAGGAACATGCGCTTGTCGGGCGATTGTATGAATCGTCCCCGATACGCGCATGTATATATAGTATGCACCATATTCGGAACATCGCAATCATTGCCCATGTCGACCATGGCAAAACCACCCTTGTCGACTGTCTGCTGAAACAGTCCGGCACCTTTCGAGCCAACCAGTCCACCTCCGAGCGGATGATGGACTCAATGGACCTTGAGCGTGAAAAAGGGATAACCATTCGCGCAAAGAACGCCGCCTTCACCTACAAAGATTACCATATCAATGTCGTTGATACTCCCGGCCATGCCGATTTCGGTGGCGAAGTCGAACGAATTATGAATATGATAGATGGTGTGCTGTTGGTGGTCGACTCACTCGACGGCCCTCAGGCGCAGACGCGATTTGTTTTGCGCAAGGCGATGGAAGCCGGCGCGAAACCGATGGTTGTTATCAATAAAATCGACCGAGAAAATGCCGATCCGCATCGGGTGCTCGACGAAATCTTTGAGCTTTTCATGTCGCTTCATGCGACAGACGAACAGCTTGATTTTCCGGTTATCTATGCCAGCGCAAAACTCGGCTATGCCAAAACGGAACTTGATCAGCATAGCGATACTATCGAGCCGCTCTTTGATGCAATCGTGAAACATATTCCACCGCCAAACGCTGACGAAAACAGCGAATTCAAAATGCTGGTTTCTAATCTTGACTACTCGGATTATCTCGGCCGAATAGCGCTTGGACAGATTTTGGGAGGCAAAATAAAGGCGGGCGATCAAATCGTTTGTATTCATGGCGACGGCCGCAGAGAAGTTTCCAAAGCCAGCTCCCTCTTTCATTTTCATGGCCTGCGTCGAATCGAAATTAAAGAAGCCTTTGCCGGTGATATTATCGGAGTCTCGGGATTTGAAGATGTCTTTATTGGCGAAACAATCACCGACTCAATCGAGCGTGACCCTCTCCCATTCGTTCCGATTGATCCGCCCACAATTCATATGCAATTTGCTGTCAACGATGGCCCACTTGCGGGAACAGAGGGAAAACTTGTTACCGGACGTCATATTCGTGACCGGCTTGTCAAAGAGATGCGGACAAATATTGCGCTCCGCGTTACAGACACTGAATTCCCAACCGTGTTCGAAGTAGCCGGAAGAGGCGAAATGCAGATCGCGATTCTTGTGGAGCAGATGCGCCGCGAGGGGTACGAAGTGCTCGTCTCACGTCCCGAAGTTATTTACAAAAACGATGAAAACGGAACACTGCTTGAGCCAATAGAAAAGCTGTTTTTGGAGATTCCAAAAGACTCAATGGGGCCAATAATGGAAAATCTGGCCAGTCGTAAAGCCGAAATCGAAGGGATATCGCATCATGGAGACGATGTCAGTATCGATGCCTTTATTCCCACACGCGGCCTGATTGGATTTGAGACCGATCTCATGAACTCCACACGCGGCCTCGGTGTTATCAGCCATCTGTTTCACGCCTATGCTCCTTTTAGAGGGGAAATTTCGGGACGCAAAAATGGCTCGCTGGTGAGCATGGAAGACGGGGTTGCCACGACTTATGCGTTGAATTTGGTGCAGGAACGCGGCAAAGTTATGGTTGAGCCGGGCGACAAAATTTATACTGGCATGATTGTCGGTGAGAATGCTCGTGAGCAGGATATTGCCGTCAATCCCTGCCGTGAGAAGAAGCTGACCAATATGCGTTCGCAAGGGGATGGCAAGGGGATCCAACTGACTTCACCGCTCAAACTCTCTCTGGAGAGGGCATTGGAATATATCGGGCCGGATGAATATGTGGAGGCTACTCCGAAAAGCCTCAGGCTGCGCAAGAAGATTCTGGACGATACCCAGCGCAGACGGCTTGAGAAAGCCCGCTCGGTCTAAGAGATATTTCTTTTAGGCTTGAGTTCTGGTTTTCAAAAAAACTACCATTTTGGTAGTAATTCATAAAGGGTCCTATTTAGTAGGTGCCCTTTTTTTGGCCATCATGCGATGATTAGTACTTGACGAGTGTTATAGCTTTCCGTTATAATGCGTTGTCTGGCAGTAGTTCTGCCATAATGGCAGTCTACGGTGCAACCTTTTGGCCGGATGTTATGTTTAGCGAGTAAAAATAGTATGGCGTTTGAGAACTTATCTGACCGGGAAAAACAGATTCTGCTGAATCTCATAAATTATTACATATCCTCAGCCGATCCGGTGGGGTCGCGGGTTATTGCAACCAAATTTCAGATGGGACTATCTTCGGCCACCATACGAAACACCCTTCAGGATTTGGAAGACCTCGGACTTGTCGAACAACCGCATACCTCGGCTGGGCGCGTCCCCACCGATAAGGGGTATCGGGTGTATATCGACTATCTCTTGAAGCCCGATGTACTCACCGATGAGGAGAAGAAGACGATTAAGAATGCAATTGTAAAGGAAGGTCGCGGGATCAATGAGATACTCGGCCAGACAGCGCGCGTGCTTGGGGATATTACTCGACAGCTTGGCGTGACGATAGCCCCACGTTTCGAAGAAGGAGTTCTTGGGCAACTCAAACTCATTCCGGTCTCCGAGGGGAAGATCATGGTTATTGTGATTGTCGCCTCGGGTATTGCTCGGACAGTTGTATTGGAAGTTGAGACATCAATCTCGGCATCGGCCCTACAGGATGTCGAGCAGATATTGAACGAACGTCTTGCCGGGCTGACACTGTCCCAAATCAGAACTTCGATTGTTGACCGGCTTGCCGACTACACCGGCAATGGGCGGTTATTGCAGGTTGTGATGGACTCACATCACAAACTGTGGGCAGAAGAGCGCGGCGAGGATATTCATTTTGCTGGAACAGATAAACTCCTGGCAATGCCGGAATTTGCGAATCGTGAGAAGCTTTCCCAGTTGATGAAATTGCTCGAAGACGGCCGAGTGCTTTCTGATTTTCTGAGCCATGCCTCGGATGAGGGTTTGGTTATCACAATAGGAAAAGAGAACACGATAAATGAGATCGTCAACTGCTCTCTGGTGACGTCGTCGTACAAAGTCGGGAACATCAGCGGGGCAATTGGCATTATCGGGCCAACACGGATGCCCTATAACAAATTGGTGTCGATTGTGGAGTATACGGCAAAATCGATTACCGAAGTTCTTTCAGGAATGGAAAATAAGAAGGGGACATAAAATATGGCTGATGAAAGAGAGATTCCGATTAACATGGACGAAGAAAGCCGACCGCTCAAGCGACCTTCACACTCGAGCGGGTCAGTGCTTGATCGGGAAGAGTCGTTTTCGGAGAACGCTTCGGAAACTGATGAGCAAGGGACTGGCGATGATGAATCAGTAAAAACTCGAATGACTGAACTCGAAGATAAGCTTTTGCGCACGCTGGCTGATTATGACAACTACCGCAAACGCTCAGCGCGTCATGCTGAGGATTTGAGCCGCTCGGCGACCGATAGGCTCATGGTGGAGCTTTTGGAAGTAATAGATAATTTCGAGCGCGCGGTAGCCCACAGCGGCGATGTCAAAGAGGGGGATGCACTGAGCAAAGGCGTGTCACTCATCCACAGCCAGTTGATGGATCTCCTGAAGCGCAACAATGTGACCCCGATAGAGTCGCTTGGAAAGCCATTCGATGCCGCGCTTCATGAAGCACTGATGCAGGTCAATTCAAAAGAATATCCCGAAGGGATTATTGCCTTGGAAATAGGAAAAGGGTACCGGCAAGGAGAGCGGGTGTTGCGGCATAGTAAAGTCGGAGTAAGCACCGGGGGAAAAGGATAAGCGTAGAAATATATTTGAGTAACTTGTATTTGCCGACGAAATGTCGGATGAAAAATAAAACAGAGGAGAGTGATAAATGGGGAAAATTATTGGAATCGATTTGGGGACGACCAATTCATGTGTGTCTGTTCTTGAAGGAAAAGACCCGGTCGTTATACCGAACCTCGAAGGGGCGCGGACGACTCCATCGGTTGTGGCCTTTACCCGCGACGGTGAACGTTTAGTCGGCGCCGCTGCAAAACGGCAGGCGGTGACAAATCCGGAGAATACAATATTCTCGATCAAGCGGTTCATGGGCCGCCGCCACGATGAGGTGAAAAGCGAAGAGAAGCTGGTTCCCTATAAGATAACTGAAGATAATAAAGGGAACGTGATGGTGACGATAAACGGCAAGCAGATGGCTCCGCCGGAAATTTCAGCTTTCATACTGCAATACTTAAAGAAGGCCGCGGAGAAATATCTTGGTCAGGAAGTCACACAAGCGGTCATAACGGTACCGGCGTATTTCAATGATGCTCAACGGCAGGCAACCAAAGATGCTGGGCGCATAGCGGGACTTGAGGTGCTCAGAATTATCAATGAGCCGACCGCGGCATCGCTGGCTTACGGTCTTGATAAAAAGAAGAATGAAAAGATTGCCGTTTATGATTTGGGCGGCGGAACTTTTGATATTTCCATTCTTGAAATAGGGGATGGCGTTTTTGAAGTGCGTTCGACCAATGGAGATACGCACCTTGGAGGAGATGATTTCGACCAGCGAATTATCGACTGGATGGCGGATGAATTCCGGAAATCACAGGGGATTGACCTGCGCAAAGACCGGATGGCGCTTCAGCGTCTCAAAGAGGCCGCTGAGAAAGCCAAAATAGAATTGTCATCGACGATGCAGACCAATATCAATCTGCCGTTTGTCACAGCCGACCAGTCAGGGCCGAAACATCTTGATTTGACATTGACTCGGGCCAAATATGAAGGGCTCGTCGATGACCTTGTACAGCGGACTGTCGGGCCGTGTAAATCGGCAATTTCAGACGCCAAACTTACGTTTAGCGATATCGATGAAGTCGTTCTTGTGGGCGGTATGACCCGCATGCCGAAGATTTTCGAAACAGTAAAGAAATTATTTATGAAAGATTCTCACGATAAAGATCCTCACCAAGGAGTCAATCCTGACGAAGTCGTCGCTATTGGCGCGGCCATTCAGGGGGGTGTGCTCTCAGGTGATATGAAGGATATCGTGCTGTTGGATGTTACTCCGCTCTCGCTTGGTATCGAAACCCTGGGTGGCGTGATGACCAAGCTCATAGACCGGAACACAACTATTCCGACTAAAAAGTCGCAGATATTTTCCACCGCGAGCGACAATCAGCCTGCGGTAAATATCCATGTTCTTCAAGGTGAACGGAAGCTCGCAACCGACAACAGGACACTTGGCCGGTTTGATCTTGTAGGTATCCCATCGGCTCCGCGGGGTGTGCCGCAGATCGAAGTTTCATTTAATATCGATGCCAACGGAATTGTCCATGTTTCGGCAAAAGATATGGCGACACAGAAAGAGCAGTCGATTAAGATCGAAGCATCTTCCGGTCTGTCTGAAACAGAGATAGATAAAATGGTGAAAGACGCCGAGTCTCATGCAGAGGAAGATACCAAACGGGCTGAGCTTATTCAGGCGCGCAACGAAGCAGATGCCCTTGTCTACCAGAACGAGAAGACACTTAAAGAGCATGGCGACAAGGTGTCTGAAGATGATAAGAAGAAGATTGAAGACGCAATCGCGTCGCTTCGAACCGCAATCGCTGGCGATTCTGTCGATGAGATAAACAAAGCTAAAGAAGTGTTGACGACGGCATCACATAAGCTCGCTGAGGAGATGTACAAACAGACTCAACAACAATCGGCATCGGGCCAGCCAGGCCCAGACCAATCCAGTGGCCAGAGCGAAGGCGGAGATAGCGGCAGTTCGAATAAGGGCGGCGGCAAAGATGGAGCTGTCGATGCCGATTTTGAAGTTGTTGATGAAGACAAGAAATAGTTTATTCGTACAGATGAGGACAAGCTAACAAGACCTGATGTCAAAACGGGATTTCTATGAGGTGCTGGGCATCGAGCGCGGCGCCAGCGAGAGTGAAATAAAATCCGCCTATCGTAAGATGGCAATGAAGTTTCATCCTGACCGCAATCCGGGAAATCATGAGGCTGAGGAGCAGTTCAAGGAAGCTACTTCGGCCTACGAGGTCCTCAAAGACTCGGCCAAACGCCAGACCTATGACCAATTCGGTCATGCCGGACTTGGTCAAGGGGCTGGTGCTGGCGGTTTTGATGGATTTGATGTCAGCGATGCTCTTCGGGCTTTCATGCGTGATTTTGGCGGTAGCGGCGGATCTGTTTTTGAAGATTTCTTCGGCGGAACTGCTGGAGGACGAGGCCGTGTAAATCGCGGGGAGGATCTCCAGCTCCGACTGAAATTAACCCTTGAGGAAATCGCCACAGGCACGGAACAGACGCTCAAAGTCAATCGTCATGTTCGGTGCGATGTCTGCGCTGGAAGCGGAGTTGCGGCTGGGTCGTCGAAGCGTACCTGCCAGACCTGTAAAGGGCACGGTCAGGTGAGGACGCTGACGCGAACTTTCCTTGGAACTGTGCAGCAAATGTCGACCTGTTCGACATGTCGAGGTTCGGGCGAAGTCATAGCTGATCCATGTAAAAGCTGTCGAGGTGATGGCCGAGTAAGCGGTTCATCGAAAGTAAATGTCAAAGTACCTCCCGGGGTTGCCAGCGGGAATTATATGACGGTCGAAGGAATGGGGAATGCCGCGCCGCTTGGCGGTGTCGCGGGCGATCTGGTTGTTGTCTTTGAAGAAAAAGATCATCCCAAATTCACGAGGGCTGGTGATAATATCGTTTACGAACTTGCGATTCCCTTCACTGTTGCCGCCCTTGGCGGCGAAGTTACCGTGCCGACACTTGATGGAACTGCGGACTTGAAAATTCCGGCCGGAACGCAATCCGGGAAAGTAATAAAAATTCGCGGCAAGGGAATACCAAGGCTTCATCATTCTGGGCGCGGTGATGAACTTGTTCAACTTATGGTTTGGGTTCCGACACAATTAAACAGCGAAGACAAGAAAATGCTTGAGGCTCTGTCGCGTTCAGAACGGCTTAAACCACCTGACACGGACAAGTCATTTTTCGGCAAACTTCGTGAGACTCTGGGAGTGTAGTGATTCAAAATAGCCAGGCTGACTTTATCGAAGCAAAGGTCGAGGTTCCTCGGGCATTGGCTGATGCAGTGTGTAATTTTGTCATAGAAAACATTGCCAACGGGCTT
Source organism: Candidatus Zixiibacteriota bacterium (assembly GCA_034439475.1). Taxonomy (NCBI): domain Bacteria; kingdom Pseudomonadati; phylum Candidatus Zixiibacteriota; species Candidatus Zixiibacteriota bacterium. Next base: position 44,764 of record JAWXAN010000007.1, on the reverse strand, counting down.
GTTCTTGATGAGGAAGATGATTCGCCTGTAACAGGCATTACCTTTTATGTCCCTCGGGATCGTCAGGCGCAGTACAAGCCATCGCTTGCGGCATACTTGGCTGAGATTATTGAGTTAAAAGGGCAGCCGACTCCTGTTATACAGGAGCGACTTGTGAACAACGTCCATTGGGTGGATGAATACAAGGCATCGATCCGCCCGCTCGTGATTGCCGACGATGTGGTCATTCGTCCAAGCTGGGCAAAGTCTCCGATTGAGACCAAATACGAGATTATATTAGAGCCGAAGATGGCCTTCGGGACGGGCAGTCATGAGACAACTCGAAGCTGTCTGAAGATTATTCGTAAGTCTTTTCAACCTGGGATGCGCTTTCTGGATGTGGGGACCGGTTCGGGAATATTGTCGATGCTTGCCGACAAGATGGGCGCTTCTTATATAAAAGCGATTGACTACGATATTGTGGCGGTTGAAAACTGCGCTGAAAATTTTGAGCTCAACTCCGTGCGTGCGCCCCATGACATACTATTTGGCTCGATAGAGAAGTGCGAGACCGACGCTCCATATGATTTTGTGTGCGCGAATATCATACGAAGTACTATTCTCCCGATGTTGACCAAACTTGTGGGCATAACAAAGATCAGCGGCAAACTTGTCTTGTCCGGACTTCTCATTGAAGACGAATCTGAAATCGCTGCCGCCCTTAGTATGGAAGGTCAAGCTGATTTTCTCATTGTTCCAGATAATAAATGGATCAGCTTTGTCGTGACGCGGAGATAAGGGGTGGAGACGCCGATTTTCTACGCCCCGCCTGAAAACCGCATCGACTCAATCATAGATTTACCAAAAGACGAAAGCCATCATGCCTTTGGTGTACTTCGGTTAAAAACTCATTCGCCGGTGACAGTTGTGGACGGAATAGGCATGGCCTATCATGGCCTGCTCGAGCGTGGCGGAAAATATGGGGCACAGGTACACTGGCATTCTCAGTTGCGAAATTATGGCGAACCGAATGTACATCTTACTTTGGCTGCAGGGCTATCGACGGGGGACAAGTTCGATACGGTCGTGCAAAAAGGGACAGAGCTTGGAGTGAGCCGTTTCATTCCGGTACTCAGCGCGAAATCAAAAGTTAAACTGACTGAACAAGATCGTTCTGTACGCAGGCAAAATCGACTGGAGAAAGTCGCGCTGTCCGCTATCAAGCAGTGCAAGCGAAGCAGTTGTCCGACGATTTCTTTGCCGCTCTCGTTTGGCGAATGTATTGCATCGAGTGAGCCCGAAGATTTCAAGTTCATCTTTGATGCTTCGGTGTCAAAATCAAAAACCCTGTATGATCTTACCTTTGACCCGTGTCCAAAGCGAATTACCGCGCTTGTCGGGCCGGAATCGGGTTTTCTGCCTGAAGAAATTGAAAAAGCAATATCCGCTGGTTTTATTCCAGTCACTTTAGGATCGAGGATATTGCGTACCGAGACTGCAGGGCCGGCGGTCTGCGCTCTAATAATGTACCTATTGGGCGAATTCAGGTAGACGGCCATTCTGCCGATATTAATAGATATGGAAACAATCTATTATGTGTTATTAGGGCTTATGGGGCTATGTGTCGGCTCGTTTTTGAATGTAGTGATATATCGGCTTCCGCGTGAAAAAACGATTCTTTTGGATCGTTCGCGTTGTCCGAATTGTTCAAAGCAGTTGGCATGGTATCACAATATTCCTCTGCTGAGTTTCATTGCGCTAAGAGGCAAATGCGCTTTTTGTGCCCAGAAAATATCTCCTCGCTATCCGTTGATCGAAGCCATAAACGCCGCAACATATCTCTTTTTCTTCCATCAATACGGTCCGACACTGTTGTTTTTCACAGTTGCCCTACTTGCATCGGCCCTATTAGTCATCTTTTTCATCGACCTTGATTTTCAGATAATACCCGATTCGATAACAATCCCCGGAATGATTCTTGGAATGGCCGTTTCATTTCTGCCCGATGGTATCGGCATCATTCAATCTGCAATTGGTCTCTTGGTTGGGGGTGGAGCGCTCTATTGTATTGCTCTTCTGGGTGACTGGCTTTTCAAGAAAGAATCGATGGGGGGCGGTGATATCAAAATGGCGGGGATGCTTGGAAGTTTCCTTGGTTGGCAGAAAGTGCTCTTTGTATTTATTGCATCGGCCAGTATCGGGCTTGTTGTTTCGCTTGTAATCATGGCATTCTCGGCAAAAATGCGGAAGGAACGTCTTATCCCATTTGGGCCGTTTTTGGCTCTTGCGGCAATGGTTGCCATACTCTACGGCGATAGAATAGTCGGGTTCTACATTTCGACGATTCTTCGCATCCCATAATAGCGCCCAACGGTTTGCAGATGATCAACTGTATTACGTGATGAACTACGCTCTATGATAAACAGACCAAAAACAAAGTTTGAATCCGAGGTTCATCTTGGATTATTGTGCATTATAGGATTGCTGCTATTCCTCAATGTTATTTCGAACTACACTCTCTACCGGGCCAGGACGGAAAAAAAACAACTAACCACGGCTGATCTGCGTTCAGCGGCTCTCTCTATTTCGCGGACGCTCGAAGACAATGTCAGCGATCAAGCCTCGTTGTTGCTAAAAGCCAAAGAACAGCACAATCTACACAATGTCTGGTTCGTGCCAGCTTATGCTATTGGCGGCGCTGGTAAGAGCCCCCAAATGGTCTTGTCGAAAAATCTTTCGAACGTTTCCACTGAGGATATCGAGATTATTGTAGAGGGGATTCAAGGCGGTATACTCAATGAGCCGAAACGCGGAGCACAAAGTATCTATTATTATCTATCCAAAACTCAGGTCTCGTCGCATCCGGGTATCTTGATCATGTCGATAGACGAGCCGTTTTTAGCGTTGCTTGAAGATTCCGCTTCGATTGTCTTATGGGCTGGTTGTATCGCCTTGATACTCGTTTCGATTATTTATCTTCTTGTTTCAAATACGATATTTAATCCATTCAGGCAGATTGCGGCTCACGCCATTCGTGCCGGGAGGGGGGCCAACGTTTTATCTACGGACGCGCAATCGGTAGTTGAAGAATATTCTCAAATGATATCTGAGTTGATTGAAAGCAAGAACGCTTTGGTGAGACTGAATGCGGAGATAAGCGAACGGGCGAGATCTCTGGAAAGAATTAATGACTTTCTGTTGACGTCGATTACTTCGGGAATAGTGACTGTGAACGCTCAGGGCGGGATTATTTCGGTCAACCAAGCCGCGCAGGAAATGCTTGGATTGATCGACAATAACGATGATGCAGCGCACTTCGATTCATACTTCGCGCAATATCCCGCCATTGTGAATCGAATCGGCGCTGGCATCAATCGCGGTTCCTATCCCGATTATGAGGAGGTGAGGCTTGTCCATCAATCGGGACATGCGCTTTCGCTTGGTATTTCAATTTCGCCGATACGAAATAACGAGCATAGCGTGATTGGCGTTGCGCTTATGCTTAATGACCTCACAGAACTAAGCCGGCTTCGCGAAGAAGTTGAACATAAACAGCGACTCGCGGCTCTCGGAGAGATGGCCGCGGGGCTTGCCCATCAAATTCGCAATTCTCTTGGCGCGATTGCGGGCTTTGCGACATTGCTCAAGAAAGGGCATGCGGTCGAGGATGCTTTTCTGGGAACAATCGGATCGCTCTTATCCGAATCAAAGGAGGCCGAGGATATGATCGGCCGATTCCTTTCATTTGCCAAACCGCTTCATTGTGAGCTTGAGGATATAGAATTAGAAAAACTTATCGCGGAGACTGTCGAGACGTTTAGAATCCGACCAGATTGTTCGGGTGTTCGATTCGTTATAGAGGCGAAAAAGGGAATCATATTTAGCGCAGATTCGATTCTGTTCAAACAAGCGCTTGCAAATCTTCTAGATAACGCAGTACGGGCATGCAAAAATGTATCGGGACTCATTAGGATTCAGGGCGTATCACGAGATGGTAAGGTTTGCTTGACTATTACTGATAACGGAGCCGGTATTCCGCATGACACTATTCCAAAGATATTCACTCCCTTTTATTCGGGCCGTCCTGACGGAACCGGGCTTGGCCTCTCGCTTGTGTCAAAAATAGTCGATCTGCACAGAGGAACTGTTTCGGTTGAGTCCAAAGAGACAGTCGGGACCACATTTACCATAATCCTCAAACAGGCAATACTTCGTCCTGACCCCAATAGTCATTTAAAAACTCCGGCATCAGTCTGAAAAATCGCAAGAGAAAGCGCTTGAGATTAGGCTTTCTGATGTCTATATTGGGGGCTGTTCTTAAGGAGGACCGATGTATACCGTTTCAGATTTTAGACGTGGTTTGGCAATAGTAGTCGATGATCAGCCGTACCGTGTAGTTGAATACAATCATTTCAAAATGGGCCGAGGCAACGCGAAAATTCGCACCAAGCTTAGACATATCAAAAGCGGGGCCGTTATTGAGAAGGTATTTTCTTCAAACGATTCGTTCAAACCGCCCGATTTGGAAAACCGAAGAATGCAATATCTCTACGAAAATGTTGGAGAATTTGCTTTCATGGATGTCACAACATTTGACCAGATTCAGATTCCTGTCGATGGTTTGGGGGATGCCAGATGGTATCTGATGGAGAATCAGGAATATAATGTCCACTTTTTGGACAACGAAGCCATCGATATTGATTTGCCGGCCTCGGTAATCATGGAAGTTATATCAACCGAGCCTGCGATTCGCGGGGATACGGTGACGAATGTGACCAAGCCAGCCAAATTGACATCGGGACTTGAGGTACGGGTTCCTCCATTCGTGAAAGAAGGGGACAAGGTCAAGGTCGATACGCGCACAGGCGCGTATCTTGAGCGGGCCAACTGAACAGTGGCGGTTCTCTCTGATATTATCGGAGTCGATGAATCAGGAAAAGGGGATTTTTTCGGGCCATTGGTTGTCGCGGCCTGTTCTGTAAAACAAACCCAACTTGCGCGTCTGCTTGAACTCGGGGTTCGTGATTCCAAAACTATAACTGAAACCAAACTGCTCGGTATTGATGAGAAACTCCGAAGCGAGTTTCCGCATGCCATTTTAATTCTTTCTCCCCAAGAATACAACGAGCGATACAGCCGCATTAAAAATCTGAATAAGCTGCTGGCCTGGTGCCACGCTGAAGTAATTCGACGCGCCCATGAGTTATCGCCGGCGGGTTTGGCTATTTCTGATCAGTTTGGGAAAGCAGATTTGATAAGCGCAGAGCTTGCGAAATTCAAAGTAGCTATCAGCTTCAAACAGTTAGTGCGAGGTGAGCAACTGCCGCAAGTGGCCGCGGCATCTATTTTGGCTCGGGCTGCGTTTATACGGGAGATGGTTAGTCTATCTAAACATTACGGAATGAGAATTCCTAAGGGAGCCGCGCCGGTGGTGGATACAGCCGGACGGGAGCTTGTGGCTCGATACGGGTTGTCGGTGTTGCCAAAAGTGGCCAAAACACATTTCAAGAATTCCGAGCGAGTTGTGCCGATTGACAGATTAGTGTAACAACAATGTGGTGCAGTCCGCCCCGCCCAGCGGGCAGGCGCGGCAGACTCGCTAGAAGACGAAGAAAGGACGTCAGTCCGCCACGGCGGACTGACCTACAAATATTGGAGAATATGAGATTGCCACGCCTCGCCTAAGAAGGCTCGGCCCGCAATGACGGTGACAAAGCTTAGTTGGCGCACGGGCGTGAGCGCTGTCTTAGTAGTGAGAGATTTCGCCGACGGTGCGGCCGTTGGCGCTGTTGTTCTCTGAAGTCCCGATTATATATTTCACCAAACCGATGCCGGGAGCAAACCAATAGTAGTTGTAGCCATCTGAGCCGGCATTTTTAATCTTGATCGATTCGCTGAATTTTGTGCCATTTTTCAACGCAACCTCTTCGATGCTTTCTTTGGTGAGAGTATTTGCGCCATCGGTCGGAAAGTTATAACTCGAAGCTATTCCCGCATCAGAAGAATCTTTGAAGCCCTGATTTTCCTGCTCTCCGTCGATTATGTCTTTCAGACCGCCGTTTGTAGTTCCTCCGCCATTAGTCTCATCCCCAGCGTTGTCGCCAGAAAAACTTTCGTATCGGTTCCATGACGCGCCGGTTTCAAGCGGAAATGATAGAATTTGTTCTGGTATTGAGGAGAGGCTGCCATAAAGGTAAAGCCCAGATTCCGTAGCCACAAAATAGCTGGTGTCGTAGCCGCCATTTGAGCTGTTCACAAGCCATTGATAGCCGGGTTGGCCCGCGACGGAAACAGGAGAGCCGACTTGGAAGGTAAGCTCTTGCATGTTTCCGTTATATTCGCGGACATCAAAATGGGTAGTGTATCTGGTCTGAAGCGGGAAGTAATCTTCAGGGTCAATAGAGTTACTGGTAAAAAGAGTTGTCGTATCTTTTGAGCAGCCGACTGCTAAGGCGAGCGCAATCAGAGGCAGCGCAAAAAAGGCAAAGTTTGATTTACGTTTATTCATGACAATTCTCCCTTCGTACTTAGATCAAAAACAACATAGACCCTCTCAGCTTGAGAACTGATGCAAGGTCAATGCCGAGGCTAAGGATAGTTTTAGGAAGCATATGTACGACAATATATTAGAGCTGTAACTGAAAGCTTTACTTACAAAAGTTATCAAGCAAAGTATGGTAGAAAACCAATAGGTTTCTGATACAAAGCCGAGAAGATTCTCTTTTTTGGATTCACGGCCCGCTGTCTTTCACAGGACGGCAAAGCGGCATGATAGCAACAAAACGATTGCCTTCATACGATGTCACTATATATACTAAGAGAAATCTTCGGGGTGAGGTGAAATTCCTCGATCGGCGGTAACAGCCCGCGAACCAGCAAAACACTGGTTGAGCTTGTGAAACTCAGGCGCCGACGGCAACAGTCCGGATGGAAGAAGGTTTATGCAGAAAAGCTCTGTTTGGTGCTTTGTCTGTTTGTGTATACCCCGAAGTTCACTATTGGGGTTTTTTTATGGCCGTCACGGCAGATGAAAAATTTATGACTCGCGCCTTAGAATTGGCTATTCGGGCCAAGGGGAGGACTTCGCCAAATCCTTTGGTTGGGGCAGTCATTGTCAAGGAAGACGAGATTATTTCCGAGGGGTTTCATGGGCAATCTGGAATTGACCATGCTGAAGTAATCGCTATAAACAAAGCAAAGAAGTTGGGGGAATCGCTGAGTGGGGCAACAATCTATGTCACACTTGAGCCATGTTCGCACACTGGCCGCACCGGCCCATGTACCGATGCGCTAATCGAGGCCGGAATAAAGAGAGTTGTGGTCGCGATAATTGATCCAGACAGGCGGGTCAAAGGAAGAGGTATTAAGCGGCTGACGGAGGCTGGGGTCGAAGTTAACCTTGGAGTGCTTGCCGCCGAAGCATCGAAAATCAACGAGCCATATCTCATGTCACAAAAACTTAGGCGACCTTTTGTTGTTTTGAAATCGGCTCAGACACTCGATGGCCGAACCGCGACATTAAGCGGGGAGTCGATGTGGATATCTGGTGAGCGCTCTCGCCACTACGGCCATCAACTTCGGGCAGAGTGCGATGCGATCATTGTGGGGAGCGGCACCGTAACAGCGGATGACCCATCACTTACCGTACGGCATGTGAAGGGGAAGAATCCTTACCGAATAGTTTTGTCTAACAATCTGGTGTCGCTAAAGCATTCCCGATTAGTCCAAGAGAACAAGGATTTCAAAACGATTCTTGTATCATCGGCTGACTCAATCGAACTGTTTCTGAAGCAGAGAAAGAAACCGCAGGTAATGCTGTGGGAAGTCGGGACGATTGGCGCAGGCCGACTTAATCTTCATGAGTTCATGTTTAGGGCCAAGGAGTTCGGTTTTCGTTCTCTTTTGGTCGAAGGGGGGGCGACGCTCGCGACATCTTTTTGGAAAGAACAGCTTGTGGACAAATACTTTCAGTTTACGGCGCCGATAGTGATTGGCACGGGGAAGGAATCTCTGGGTGATCTGGGGATAGCCTCGATTGTAAAGGCGGTTCGTTTTTCTGAAGGACATTTTGAATTATGCGGCAGGGACAGTCTTTTTATCGGCTACCCGCAGCGGAGGAGATAGGTATGTTCACAGGCATTATCGAAGATATCGGGAAACTCACGCAATTGATTTCGCGAAGTAATTACAAAATATTGACAATCGAGACGCAAATTGGTTTGCCTGAGATTTCGCTCGGTGAATCAATCGCGTGTGATGGGGTTTGCCTGACAGTGGTTGAAAAAACTTTGCATGGTTTTACGGTCGAGGTATCCCAGGAGACATTGCAGAAAACTATAATCGGTAATTATCAGATTGGACAGTCGATAAATCTTGAGCGATCCCTTTGTGTGGGCGACCGACTTGGAGGACATTTTGTCTCGGGTCATGTAGATACGACCGGTCGCGTATGTTCGATCCGGCCAGTAGGCGAATCTCTTGAATTGGAATGTTCATTCGATTCTGCTTTCGAGCATTTAATTGTCGACAAGGGTTCGGTCTGCATCAACGGAGTTTCGCTGACGGTGAATAGAGCGATCGGAAACATGTGCAGTGTAAATCTGATTCCGTATACATCCGTACATACAAATCTTGCAGGTCTCGGCAATGGCTCCGAAGTTAATCTTGAATTTGATCTGTTGGCAAAATACATCCTGAAGTCTTCCAACCAAAAAGAGGGAAAAATGCTTCAGGCGAAACTCATAGAAAGCGGCTGTAGTATGGGCAGAGATATTCGTTTCGGTACAATCGAGCAGGCACTCGAAGCGATAAAGCGAGGGAAGCCAGTAATCGTTGTTGACGATGAAGACCGTGAGAACGAAGGGGACTTTATAATGGTGGCTGAGATGGTCACTCCTGAGGCTGTCAACTTTTTTGCCACTCATGGTCGCGGTCTAATATGCGTGGCAATGCCGCAAGAGCGTCTCGATGCTTTGCATCTGCAGCCGATGACCGATCATAACACAGCTAAACTCGGGACGCGGTTTACTGTTTCAGTTGATGCTCTGGTGGGGACAAGCACCGGAATCTCGGCATTCGATCGCGCTTTGACAATTCGCATGTTGGCCGATGAATCGACTAAACCGGAAGCGCTCGGACGTCCCGGGCACATATTCCCAATCAAGGCTGTCGATGGGGGCGTTTTGGCCCGGGCTGGTCATACCGAAGCCGCGGTCGATTTGGCTAAGCTTGCCGGGTGCAAGCCTATCGGTGTCCTGTGTGAGATAATGGATAGTGATGGTTCGATGGCGCGAGTACCCAAACTCATGGAAGTAGCAGAGAGATTCGGGCTTTGTATTATTACCATTGATGATCTTATCAGTTATCGGAGCAAGCATGAGAAACTTGTCTGCAGAAAGGCCAGTGTGAGTCTGCCGACAAAGCATGGTGATTTCATTCTGCATTCGTATCATTCGGATATCGATAACGAGGACCATCTTGCGCTTACAAAAGGGACAGTCAATGGAGGGGTGGATATTCTGACGCGGATACATTCGAGTTGTTTTACAGGAGATGTGCTTGGGTCGTGCCGCTGTGATTGCGGAGCCCAACTTGAGTCGGCCATGAGGCAGATAGAGGAAACAGGTGTGGGTGCGGTCATATATATGCGGCAAGAGGGACGGGGGATAGGTTTGGCCAATAAGATTTTGGCTTACCAGTTACAGGACACGGGTCGTGATACGGTCGAGGCAAACACAGACCTTGGATTCAGAGCCGATCTCCGTAACTACACGACCGCCGCTCAGATATTGAATGATTTGGGAATTATTTCGGTACGGTTGCTGACCAATAATCCGAATAAGATTTCGGGACTACAGCAATATGGGATAGCAGTGAGTGAACGAGTGCCGATACAAATTGATCCGACAACTTTTAATCATCGGTATCTTGAGGTTAAGCGGGATAAGATGGGGCATTTGCTGGATTTGAGGAAGGGGTGATGGCGTAAGGTGGTGCAGGCCGAAGACGGCCTGCACGATGATTAAGCCTGGTTTCTCGCTTCCGCGGGAATGACAGAAAGAGAATCCGCCACAGCGGACAGGCATGAGATTGCCGCGTCGTCCCGTCTGAAACGGGACTCCTCGCAATGACGGGGCGGAAGAATTTGCTGGTGCACGAGGACGTACACCAGCCACGAATGGTTTCGTGCGGGTGGGAGTGTCCGATAATGTGGTGCAGGCCAAAGACGGCCTGCACGATGATTAACCCTGGTTACCGGCCTTCGTCGGTATGACATTAGCGGGAGGGACAGTGGCCCAAGAAATCGCTGAACCGTTCGCCTGCGGCGAACCGTTGGCGGAATCGCTACAAGACTAAGAGAAGAGAAAGTGAAGATTGGAAGAGAAAGTGAAAGTCATTAAAGGCTCGTTTAATGCATCGGGTTATCGGTTTGGAATCGTGGTCAGCAGTTTTAATCATTTCATTACCGATAAACTGCTCGAAGGCTCACATGATTGTTTGGTTAGGCATGGGGCGGATGACAATGCAATTTCTGTTGTCTATGTTCCGGGAGCATTTGAAATACCGCCGATGGCGCAGAAAATGGCTCAGAGCAGGAAATACGATGCGCTAATCTGTCTTGGGGCTGTTATACGAGGGGCAACACCACATTTTGACTATGTGGCCGGTGCGGCTTCAAATGGAATAGCAAAGGTTGCGTTGAGCGGCACAATACCCGTTATTAACGGAGTCATTACAACCAACACGCTCGAACAGGCGATTGAGCGCTCTGGGGCAAAAGCTGGCAACAAAGGATGGGATGCCGCAATGGCTGCGATGGAAATGATTTCTGTTTATAAAGAATTGGATGCAAAAGGTGAATGATTCTCCACGCCGTTTGGCGCGCGAACTGGTACTAAAAGGACTTTACGCCGAGGATGTAAGCGGAATAGCTGCGGAGGATATTATCCGTTCGGTTGTTGACGATGAATCACTGAGCGAAAAAACGCTCGGATTTGCGCATCAGTTATTTCGCTTGGTGTTACAGCATAAAGAATGGGCCGACGGACATATTTCTGCTCTTGCGACAAACTGGGATATAAATCGTATCGCGAATATTGATCGGAATATTCTCAGGATGGCTATGGTGGAAATTCGGGATTTGCCAGACACGCCAGTGAAAGTGGCAATTAATGAGGCAATTGAACTCGCCAAGAAGTTTTCCACCGCAGAGTCATCCTCGTTTATCAATGGTATTCTTGATAAATTCGCACGAAACTTTGAGTTGCAGCAGAAGCCTGCCGCTGAGTAGGACTGTCCGGTAATCGGTTGACGATATTCCTTCTCTTTACAGATGCCCACAAATCCATATATTAGCGGTCTTTAATTCCGGCAGTCATATAGTAGTTGACATGCGGAGAAGAGTTACGAGTATATACAGGATTAGTGACTGGTGAAATTGTTCGACCGTTCTGTTGATCCGATAAATGCGGCAGTGGCCGCTTTTGTTTGTTTGACTGTTTTTATTGTTTATCTGTTGACAATGGCTCCCACAGTTTCCTTTTGGGACTGCGGTGAGTTTATCGCCACAAGCTATATTCTTGGTATACCCCATCCTCCCGGAACGCCGCTGTATATTCTGATTGGCCGGCTTTTTTCTATTATTCCGCTCTTTGACGATATTGCGGCCAGGGTGAATTTTCTCTCTGTGCTCTGTAACGCCTTTGCGGCGATGGTCGGCTATCTGATAGCAGTCCGCATCGGGCGGACATTGTTTGAGGAGACCAGCAGCCTCGCGATGAGAGTGTTGCTCTATACTGGCGCGGCTTCGGGGGCATTCTTTATGGCATTTGGATTAACCCAGTGGAACAATTCAGTTGAGACCGAGGTCTATGGGATGGCGATGCTCATCATGATGCTTATCGTGTGGCTTACGCTCATTTATTTGGAAAATCGAAACAATTCGCATGCGACAAAACTGATGGCCTTGATAGTTTTTCTTGCGGTGCTGGGAGTGGGCGTTCATATGACGACATTTCTGATCTTCCCTATTATCGCCCTTTTTTTTATTTTTAGCAAGGAGACGCCGCCCAAGGCCTGGTTTGTGGTTGCCGGAAGTATCGCGGTTGGTCTTTATTTGATCTTTGCTCTTTCGTCACGCCCGGGAGAGGTATCCCCTTTGATTCCGGTTGCGGCAGGGTTTATACTCGTCTCATTGTATCTGCTTTCGCTTGCCCAGCAGCCGCGCATACTTTTGGTATACGCCGCGCTCTTCGCTGTTTCTCTTGCGCCATTGCTCTTTTCCATCTCAGGCAGACTGCCTCAATTTCAATCAGGGTTCAATTGGATTGGCGGAGGGGCGGTGGTTGTACTTGGGTTGCTGAGTGTGAAACAACTGATTGGACTCCGGTCGAACCGCACTGAGTCTAATGCGGATTCGCACCCAATTACTGTGGTCTCAATTGTAAGTCTTGTGTCTATTACGCTCGCCATAGTTACGTATCTTCCGATACGCGGATACGAGGCATTTCTTTTGTGCGCGGTTCTTTTGGTCATAGTTCTGGGGGTGATGTTTTTGCGCTATATAAACGTGCCGATACTCATTGCCGTTATCGCAGTTTCGGCGGTGGTCATTGGGGTTGTTCCGTTTCTCTACGCCATGTTCTTCGGCGCATTGACGCTTGGTGTTTTAGGGGTGTGGAAGAAAACACCCGGGTGGAAGGAAGGGATACTTCTTATTCTCATGGGGGCGGTTGGCTTTTCTGTCCATCTGTTCATTTCCATACGTTCGGCGGAACATCCCTACATTAATCAGAACAATCCATCGCAGAGCTTTGCCGCAACGGTCAATTTTATCGAGAGGAAACAATACGGGTCACAGTCGATGATAGACCGTATGTTCGAACGTCGGGCAGAGTGGTCAAATCAGTTCGGTATTCATCAACGGATGGGATTCTGGGCATTTTTTAGCAAACAGTACGGACTTGGCGGAGTACACTTTCTTGCTTTATTCTTGATTGGCGGCTTTGGAATATGGCAGGCGGTTCGACGAAAACCAGAGAATGGTCTGCTCATGACGTTACTATTGATACTGTCATCAGTCGGGTTAATATTGTACATGAACTTTGCGGACGGCACACGGATCGATCCGCAAACGGGGGATGACTATCTCGAAGTGCGCGACCGTGATTATTTTTTCACACCGACATTTCTCTTTTTCGGTTTGGCTATAGGACTTGGGTTGTCCGCAATGGTATCCGCAATTCGGGGGGCGTGTGTGAATTTCAATACCTCAATAAGAAAACTTATAACGGCCGCCGCTTCTGTTGTTTTCCTTCTTCCGGTTTACGCAGTCGCGGCCAATTACCATGTCTGTGACAGGTCGAACAATTATATAGCATTCGATTATGCCTGGAATATTCTCATCTCGGCCGACAAGGATGCGGTGCTTTTCACCGCGGGTGACAATGATACCTTTCCGCTGTGGTGCCTGCAGGAAGTTTTCGGGGTGAGAAAGGATGTGAGAAATGTCAATCTCTCGCTTGCCAATACCGATTGGTATATAAAACAGATTCGCGATTATATGGGGGTTGACCTTGGATGGACTGATGAACAGATAGACAAGTTGACGCCTTATAGATACCCAGACGGTCGCATATTCCGGGTTCAGGACCAAGTGATAGACGCTATCCTGGTAAGCGACAATGATCGGCCGGTGAACTTTTCAGTCACAGTTGGCGGCGGGTCACGGAAGTTCAACGGCAAGGAGATCGACTCACTGCTTGAGGTGAACGGTATGGTATTCCGGCTGAAGCAAAGCGGCAGTCAGATGACGGTGAATGTTGATCGTTCGCTTTTCCTCTTTTCAGATTCAGGACAAATGGCATACCGGGGACTTAATGATCCGACGGTTTATAAAGATGATGTCACGATGAAGGTTACTTCCAATATCTCCAATGGGATGCTTATGACCGCAGATTCCTTGCGTCGGGCAGGCGATATAAAAGGCGCAACCGAGTTTGTTGAGTTCACCGTTGAAAAGATTCCGTATGCGAGTGATGCTGTTGATTACCTTGCAACGCTGTACGCCGAAGCTGCGAATATTGACGGTTTATTGCGGCTTCGCGCGACGACACAAATTGAGGACAAGAGGAATTTGACGATAATTATATCATCGGCGTATCGCCAGAACGGCAAGGTTAGTGAAGCAAAAGAGGAGCTTGAAGCGTTGATCAAAGATGAATCATCGTATCGCCCGGCTCTTGATGAGTTAATTCGTATATATGTTGCCACGTCAGACTATTCGGGCATTATGAAAACGCTTGAGACCTGGATGTTGTTTAATCCCAGAGATGTCGAGATAAATGGCGCTCTTGAAGCTCTAAGAGCCGATTCAACCCTACTGCGTCAGTCACAAGGGGATTCCCAGTGAATATTCTCGCGCTGAATTGGAATGATTTAAAAAATCCATTCGGCGGCGGGGCAGAAGTCCACCTTGAGGAATTGCTCCGACGGCTTGTACAGTATGGACACGCGGTTACACTTTTCTGCTCAGGTTGGAAGGGATGTCTGCCGGAGGAAACTATAGAAGGAATCAGGATTATCAGGAGGGGGAACAGGTACCATTTCAATCTGATTGCGCCCATTCATCTGCGAAAACTGGTCAAGACTGGCAATTTTGACGTCCTTGTGGAAGACATTAATAAGATTCCTTTTTATACTCCGCTCTATTTGGATATCAAGACACTTGTGGTTGTTCCGCATCTTTTCGCTACGACTGTTTACCATGAGGTAAATCCTGTGCTTGCGACCTACGTCTACCTTGCAGAAAAGCCATTTGCGAAAGTGTACAAGGGACGGCAGATCAATGTCATCTCCGAATCGACAGCCGAGGATATAATTGCGAGAGGTATACCCAACGAGGATGTGTCCGTAATTCATTGCGGTGTTGACCGGACTATTTATTCTTATGATCCCGCAGTGAAAAAATATGAGCAGCCGACATTATTGTACCTTGGTCGCATAAAGAAATATAAATCGATTCAGCATCTTATTACTGCCTTTGCCGGCGTAAAGAAGCAACTTCCTGAGGCGCGACTCATGGTTGTCGGTAGCGGCGACTATCTTGGTGAACTAAAAGCTCTGACTCGTTCCCTCGGATTGGAGGCATCAGTTGACTTTCCAGGCTTTGTCACTCTTGCAAATAAGGTCGAGCGAATGCGCCGCGCCCATGCCGCAGTATTGCCATCGCTCAAGGAGGGCTGGGGATTGACCAATATCGAGGTCAATTCTGTGGGGACTGTGGCTGTTGCGGCCAATACCCCGGGCCTGCGCGACTCAGTCAAAGATAATGAATCTGGACTGTTGTACGAGTATGGTAACATCCAGCAGTTGACGGATACGTTGCTCAAAGTTCTCCAAGATAGCGCGTATCGGCAAAGGCTCGAACAGGGTGGACTTTTATGGGCCGAGACATTTAATTGGGACAGTGCGGCCAAAAAGTTTGAAACATTGTTGATGCGGGTAGCAGGGATGCAAAACGAGCGGTATGAATCAACGCGATAAAAAAATGTTCTATCTCATTGTCGGCGGAGCTATTTCCATCATTTTTCTCTGGGGTTTATTTTATAATATAAATCTCAAAGAACTTGGGCGGGCGCTTAAAGAAGCCAATTATTACTGGCTCATCCCAAACATCGCATTGATTGTGTTCACCATGTACCAGCGAGCGTACCGTTGGCAGATTATGATGTCTCCAATTAAAGTTGTCGCCTATAGAAAACTGCTCTCGGCAACCTGCATCGGTTTTATGGCCAATAATGTTCTTCCGTTGAGGCTGGGTGAATTCGTCCGTGCCTATTCGATTTCCAATCAGGATAAAGAGGTAACCAAATCGGCGTCGCTTGCGACAATATTTGTCGAGCGAATGGTCTTCGATCTGGTCGCTTTGCTCATCATTTTTGGCGGCGTGTTTACAATCGCCCATCCTATTCTTGGAAATAAGTTCAATCTCGGACTTGTGCTGGCGCTCTCTGTAGCCTTTGCGGGTATTTTGTTCATGCTCGTGCTGGCAATGAAGCCGGCCAAGTCCGGAAAGCTTATCGTGCGCTATCTGCCATTCCTGCCTTCAGGAATGAAGGAAAGAGTTGAGAGCACAATCATTAAGTTTTCTCGGGGTTTTGAATTTATAAAAAGCCCTAAGAAATTGGCCGGGGTGGGAGTTCAGACAGCTTTTATCTGGCTGGTGATGGGAGTATCCAACTATTTTGTTTTTTTAGCGTTCAATTTCGATCTCCCGCTTTCGGCGTCGTTTGTCCTGCTTGTGACAGTCTCGCTCTCAATTCTGATTCCGTCATCGCCCGGCTTCATCGGGGTGTATCATGCCGCGGTCACGCTAACTTTGAGCATTTATAAAATTTCTGCTGAGCAGGCGCTTTCATTTGCGCTTGTGCTCCATGCCGCGCAGTACATTCCGATTACCCTGTTGGGTTTTTACTATCTCAAAAAAGAGCATCTCTCGCTGAAAGAGCTTGAGGAAGAAGCGACTGAGGATTTGTAGCGGGTGGATGCTGGTCGTATAGGTTGTAAAGTTTGTTCAGTTCAAAAGTGTCTGGTGCACGAGGATGTATACCAGCCACGGAATGGAACTGCGATTGCCGCGTCGCGTCTCGGAAGCCGCTCCTCACAACGACTCATTAAAGGTAAGCTGGTGCACAAGTACGTATACCAGCCACGATATATTCGTGTGGGACGCGGTGTCCGGTAATGTGGTGCAGGCCAAAGATGGCCTGCACGCTTATTTACCCTGGATTCCAGCGTCCGCTGGAATGACATTGTGAAGGGGATGACAATGACGGGTCATGATGTATATAGATTTCTCTTGATGTTCAAACTTGACTGAATAATCTTCCACCTGTACACTTTTTCCCAAAACGGAGGAGAGTGTGGTGAAAAAAGCTTTAATAGCGCTGGCACTACTTATAATTATTTTCGGCGTCAATTACTTTCAATCAGTCAGGCATGCCGATGATAACAAAAATGCCTACCGGCAGGGATTTGTCAAAGGGATAGAAAAAACATCGGCTCTTGAGCAATCAATGGAAGCGGCGAATGACTCGCTTGAGTTCACAAAGCGAACCTTGTCTGATTCATTGAGCGAGGTGTCGAAGGTATTTTCCCGGGGCATCGATTCGCTGGGCGAGGTCATTATGTCGAAAGATCAGACGATCGATTCGCTGGCCCGGCTGGCGGTCCAGTATAAAAAATCGGCTAGCAAGCAGGCTGCAAGGAAACCTGAACCAACGGCCTCAGAAAACAAGCATGCGCAGATTCTTGGCTTTTACAAGCAGCGCTTTGAGTCGCTCCCCAAAGATCTTTCTGTCTATGAAAACAAGGTAGCAGTAAGTGAGATACGGGATGAAACCGCGCAGAAGTTCGCAATTACCCTTTCGGAACTCGACAAGATTCGGGATCAACATAAGCTCAGTTATTAATATATTGACATGCCATGGCTCGCAAGGAATTTGAATTTGCAGAGGTCTTAGTCGATCGGCTCTTTCTTGAGTCGTTTTCGAATGAAAACTCGGCGTATTATAAAGCCGGAGAAGAAAGTCCCGGGAAGGCGAGGCTCGACTCATTTCACAGCCGACTGCAGTGGCATATCAATCACTCGCTCTCGGCACGTCAAAAACAGGTGATAAAAGCCTTTCTCAATGGCAAAAAAGAGCGGCAGATAGCGGACGAACTTGGGATCAAGCAACAAGTCGTGAATATCTATAAGCATAGGGCTATCAATAAGTTAGGTAAGCTCCTGATCTCCTGACTGTATGTCAAATTCCTATATAGTATGAAGCAATAGTTGTGTGTGAGTCGCATGATCCGAGACGGTTTTTTTGAAATAGTCTCGATGTGTGTATCGCACATGGTAATGGTCAGCTAATCCGAGGAGGTGGTAATTTCTCTACGAATTCAGGTCCCCTATATCTGCTATTCAGCGAGTACATTTTTGGTAACTAACGCACACTACGTTCACACCAGAAATAGGGAGATGATTATGCCAAGGAGAAAAGAGATCGAGAGACACGTCCCGGGGAAAAACAAAGACTGCTGGAACCTCTATGGCCTGCAGGTCTTGGCTCCGAACAAATTCGTTTCGGTTGTAGGAAAGATACTTTCCGGCCAGTATGTGGTAGTCAATCCACGTACCCGAGACGGGGCACCGGCCTGAGCAGCGACTGACGAGCCTGCTTTCCCAGACTACAGGCTGATGGCGCAGCCGCATAAGGACAAAACGGCGGAACTTACAGATACACCGTAAGTTCCGCTTTTTTATTTTGGGGCGTCAATTTTGCTTGACTGATACAGCCCAAGCCTCTTCTTTTCGGTTCCTATGAATAGTGAGCTTTTGCAACAGACCGGATTGCTTTTTCTCGTCACTATCGTCGGAGGGATGATTCCCTTCGTACGGCGATGGTCTGATGAAGCACTCCACATGTTTTTGGCTATTGGAGCCGGAGTGTTTCTCGGAGCCGTTTTTGTCCACCTGCTTCCTGAAGTTATGTCCCACGATTTGCCCAAAGAGACCGGGATCGCTGTTCTTTTTGGATTTCTGTTGATATTTTTTATTGAGAAGTTCCTGTTTAGCCGAGGCGATGGAGGGTATGAACATAACCATTTCGTGTTGTCGATCTCAGCACTTATTGGATTGTCCGTGCATGCCTTGTTCGATGGTTTTGCCCTTGCGGTGGGGTCAGCGGATAAGGCGCTTGGTGAAGTAGTTTTCATCTCCATAATTACCCATAAAGTGTCCGAGGCTTTTGCGCTGGGGTCGCTTTTGAACCTTGCGGCAATTCCTCGTTCAAAAATATTTCTGTTTGTTTTGCTGTTTGCGGCGATGACACCAATTGGCGCGTTGGTGATAGCTCCGTTGTTGGGGGAGCAATATGCGGTGTTTATCCACCCCCTTACCGGAATAGCAACTGGCACTTTTCTCTATATTGCCACCGGAGAACTCCTGCCAGAGGCTTTTCATTCGCGTAAAAACCGCCTGATTAATCTGCTGCTGCTGCTCACGGCAGTAGCGATGATGACGCTAATTAGTTTTGAAGCTGAATCCGCTCACCTGCATGACTAAAGATTTATGCGACCGTTCTGCTGGTTCGCAGTATAATGGGGGAATGAGGACCAGCCGGAATACGAAACCAGTGAGCCGACACAATGCTTAAGCAGGCTATTTATCTTTTTCTAATCTCCTCGGCCTTCGGCTTGGGTATCAATCTTGTTTCCCCCAACAAAATCGATGTTGTAGGCGATTACCGCGAATTGTTGACAGGAGAAGGGCCGATAGTGCCGCCTTCGGCACAAGAGGGAGACCCGCCATTTATTGATATCAGTGTTGCACAGATGGAATTCACGGCTAAAACCTCGCTTTTTGTCGATGCCCGTGATACGGCCGAATTCAACTGCGGAACAATCCCCGGCTCAATTCATATTCCCTTTGACTATCTGCCTGAGGGAGATTTAGGAGTTCACTTTGATTCAACATTAGCCCAGGTCTCGAAAGAGCGCCTTATGATCGTCTTTTGCTCGGGTGAAGAGTGTGATTTGTCGCTTCATCTGGCGCGGAATCTTCAGCAGGAAGGTTATACGGGCGTCTCGATATTTTTTGGAGGGGCGAGAGAGTGGGCCAAGGTCGGATTGACGCTTGAAAAGAGGGCTGAATGCGTCGAATAATAGACAACGATTATCTGACCATGTTCTCTCGACTGCTTATCGGCGGGATTTTTATTTATTCTTCCATATATAAAATTGTTGAACCGGGCGCGTTTGCAAAATCCATCTGGTTTTATCACCTTGTGCTGGGAAATACGATAAATGTTATGGCGCTCATTCTGCCATGGTTGGAATTGTTTCTTGGACTGGGATTGATTTTTGGGATATGGTACCGAGGGTCGGTTCTATGGGCTAATTTGCTGACGCTTGTATTTATTGCCGCTCTGGCATCAGCTATTCAGCGCGGACTTAGTATCGATTGCGGATGTTTTAAGGCATCAAAAGCGGCGACAGGCAGCGCATGGAAAGCCTTGCTTTTCGATTTCGGAATGATACTCTTTACATTGCAGATGGTCTTCAGTCGGTCGCGCAAGTGGATGTATTGCCGTTAGCTACTGAACGATTCTTGGCGTTATCAAAATTATCAAATCGGTCGTCGATTTCTCTGTGCTCGTATTGGTAAAGAGCAGACGTCCCAAGATCGGTATGTGGCCGAGCAATGGCACGCGTGATACCCTTTTGATGTCATCTTCTTTCAGTAGACCGCCCAAAGCGACAGACTCACCGTCGTTAACGGTAATTCGTGTTCGTATAGAGCGCGATGCCGTGATAGGCCGCTGGTTGTTGGCGGGGCCAGTGAATCCGATAATATCTTCTATTTGAGGAAAGACATCGAGCGTTATCTTGCCTTCTTCATTAATTCGCGGAGTTACTTTGAGAGAAATCCCAACCTCTTGATCCTGAAAACTGACAATGTCTTGAATTACTGCTCCTTCGGAAAAGCGGTTGAGCGTCTGGATCGGGATAATCGTTGAGACTTTTATTTCAGATTCATGATTTTCGGTAGCAGTAATGCGAGGATTTGAGATGAGTTTGCTTTTTCCGTTTTGCTTGAGGAAATCCAACACCAGCGAGACCTGACCGACTGAGAGCTTTCCCCATGTCCAGCTTTCGGACTCGAGATCATACTCTGCGGCGCTTTTCCCTACGGTAGTAGTCCCGCCAGAGCTGGCCGAAGAACCCGCGCCGCTGATTGTCGCGCTGGTTTGGCTTGGCCATATAAATCCAAGTTTATCATTCGAGTCGAGCTTCGTTTCGATTATTTTGCATTCGATAAGAACTGTCCGTTCGGGTCTATCCATATCGTCAATGAAACCGCTGAGACCGTCTATGACTGTTGCATAGTCGGTGATAACAATTCTGTTGGAAGTAAAACGACTCACATCGGCAGCAGTTTCCTCGGCTTGTTGGGAGAGGATAACAACCGAGCCGCGGCCTGAGAGTCGGGGCAGTAATGCCTTCTGGGCGGCTTCGGGCTCGAGGTAGTTAAGTCTGATGACACGCGAAACAAGTTCATTGGTAGAGGTTGATTCTCCGTCGGAGATAATAATTACATCGTCGTTGATGTAATAACGATACCCGTTTGAAGAGAGAATTGCGTCGAGAGCAGTTGCAAGACTCACGCTGTCAAGTCGCAAAGAGACTTCCCCTTCGAGCGCGCCGGAAATGACTATGTTGAGCTTGTATTGATCAGCAAGCATTGCGATCACTGAAGTGAGAGAGACCTTATTCAGATCCAGCGACAATCGCTCGGCGGTATCCAATTGATTGGCTGAGCCTCCGCTTGTGAGCAGAAGACATGTCAAGAGAGCGAGTGTTACACGATTCATATAATTTATCCTTGGTTAACCGAAAGCCGTATCCGGCGTCCTTCAAATTCGAGAACGACATCTTTCTTTCCAATTTCAAGAACCCTGGCATTGTGAACATGGTCGCCAACTTTAACGGGCTTCTGATTTATGTAAGCGATGGGCGAAGAGGCAGTGTAGAGGATGCCATTGACAATCCATTGCGGCTTCTTTACTGTCTGCAGTGGATCAGTTGGCTCAAGAGCAAAGGCTCGAAATCCTGATCGAAATGGATCCATTCCCCAGTTTCGCATGTGCAACTCATCAAGTTTAGCGGCAAGGAGATCGTCGGCTTTTTTGCCTGCCTGGTCTGAAATCGGAATGATTGTCGCAAGCACGGCATTTGGCTGATTTGGGGATTTTGGCGGGCCAAATTCGAAATTGAACGCTGCCCATATCACAGCTATTCCACAAACTGAATAGGTCAGAAGTTGTCGACGTTTATCGGTCACGAGCCGCCTCTTTTCCGGCGAGAATGACTCTCATACTGATGGCCATGTTGAGGTCATGCTCTGATTGGGGTGACTGGACAATTCCGCAACTGTTGGCAGTTCTGAAAAAGGGGGATTGTTCTATCTGCTCAACAAATCTGCCAAGCCTGAAAAAATCGCCGTTGAGCTGTAAGCCAAGGTTGATAAAGAGCGGAATAAGACTGTCTGATGAAACATCCTGCTGAATGGCAAGCAACTCGCTGACAGGCGGAGTTATGTCCACTATCTTGATTCCGGCGTCTCGCGCACACGCGCGAATATCGCCGAGCATGGACAAAATCTCAGCTTTGCCGAAGAGTTTGGAGTTCAGGACGATGCGGCTGTTGAGAAGGTTGTTTCGTTTTTCCAAATAGGTTGGTATTTCCAACATAGTCTGATTGAGCCGCGCCAACTCGGATTCGGTTTGTGCGACTTGAGCTAAAAGAGCGCTTTGGTTATTCATCGCCGGGGCAAAGAGGAAGAGGTACCATGCTGCAATCAGACCGAGTGTAATGCCTAAAAATAGAGTCAGCCGGGTTTTCATACGCGGCCTTTCATGGCAATTTGAAAATCGAGCTCGAAACGTTCCCCGACTTTCTTTTTATGAAAGCGAACCACTGTGACGTTCTCATAGAACAACGAGGCTTCGAGTATCTGAACATACTCGGCTACCATTATTTCGGGCGGTGTGAGTAAAGACGAAGCCACGCCAGAGAAATAAAAATTTTGTTCGGTCTGGTCATTGCGGGCTTCGAAGTCATACAACCGTATTCCAGTCGGTGTGATAATGCTCAACTCTTTGAGGTTTTCTCCGAGAAAACTCAGCGGGGCCTCGGCGGCCAGAAGATAGGCTTCGTCCATGGCAATCTGCTTCTGGAGGGCATGGTAGGTTTTATAGAGTTCAGAGTTTTGCAGTTCGGCTACGGATATTTTGAGGGTCTCATGATTGGTCTGCGCGTCAGCAAACCGTTGCTGTTGCGAAAAGAGTGCAAATGTCAAACTTATGACGACGAGGATAAGCGCAGTGGCACATAGCCGATTGATTTTTTTGAGCGCTAACTTGGCAAGTCGAATCGGGGGGAGGAGGTTGGCGGGCCGTATGCGGGCAACTGTCGGGGCAGCGGCGGCAAGGCAAAGGGGGAGAGATTTCAGACCTTCGCTTTTTGAGTTTCCAAAGGAAAGTTCTTGGACGGGAAATTGTTTGAAATCAAATCCGAACCTATCGCTCAGCAGGTCAATAAACTCGCTGCTGGTCGATAGATCACCATGGACATAGACGGAGTTACCGAAGCCGGTTGTGTGTTGGCCGGTGTAGTAATCGATGGAATTCTGAATTTCACCGGCAAGGGACTCTGCGAAATATTCAAACATGGTGGCATCTTCGCGATGGGCAAGAAAGGATGAGCCGAGGGAAATGATGTGTGAAAACTCAAGAGTATTACCCCGGTAATACGAAATCAGCGAACGGTGCTTCTGAATATCGAGCAACGAGTAGCTTTTTGAAGAATCGAATCCTCCAATAAAAGGGAGAAGATTGGCAAGCGCTTCCTGGCCATGAACTATCCGCGCAACTTCAAATTTAAATTCACCAAATAACGCTAATTGTTTGTCAATAAGGTTCTTGAGGCAGGCGACAAGGGCAACTTTCACTTTTGATAGAGCGGGGCCTTTGATTTCGGAAATGACACGGTAACTGAAATAGCAATCTTCGATGCGAAAGGGAATTTGTCTTTTGGCTTCAAAGAGAATGGCTGAGTCAAGATCTTTCCCATTGAGCTTTGGCATTATCATATTGCGCGAGATAGTGCTCGGCCCGCTGACCACGAGCGTTATAATCGGTTTTCGTCCGCCATACTCTTTGGCAAAATTGCTGATAGCTGTAAGCGTTTCAGATTTATGATGATCCCGTGAGTTGTCTGATGAGGGGAACGTGTATTTTCTGGCAGTCAGCAATTTGGTGCGGCCTGCGATGCGGATTGATGCCGCCATCTCGATTGATTCATCGTTGATGGCAAAGCTCAGGTGCCGGCCAACAGCCAAGTCTCTTGAGGCCTTGAGAGGTATTTCTATGTTTGACGAATCAGCGGGGAGAGATACTGCGGCTGAGAGTTCTTTGATTTCGCTCTCAAGCTGGTCTGTTGAAGGAGTATCCATGCTGTTTGCCACTTAGAATGTGACCTTGATACTGTCGGTTCCGTTGACCGAAAGTATATAACGTGAACTCAAGGAGTAAATGTAATTGTTCCCCCAGGCATCTTTGAGGTAAACGCCGCCTGAACTGTCGATGTAGGGTCCGTTCCAGCCGAGTCTTGTCAGGCGGTTATATGGAGAAACAGAGTCGGGCTTTTTTGCAAGGTCAAGAAGCTGGGAGGGAGCAAATCCGTTATCCCCTTCATAGCCGCGGTCGATTAACTCACCACCGGAAATGGTTGCAGGGTTTCCAATTATCCCCTTCTTGAGTGTGGTCAACTCTTCCTTGGTTGCGATTATTTTTGACGAATCAGTCATAGTGGAAAATTTGGGTATGGCGACAGCCGCCAGAATGCCCACAACAATCATGGTAATAACAATCTCGATCAGAGTGAATCCACCCTGATCGAGACCAGAGAAACGATTTGAGTTGAAGGCTGTCATTGAGCAACTTCTACCAGAGGTTTTCGCCTGTTGTGCTGGTATTCAACCAGACTTCGCCTGTCGTTGGCTTGTAGGCCCAACCGCCGCGAGTTCCGACAACGGTCCCTCTTGTAACGCCAGTTACGATTGAGTCAGGGGCGTTGGCATTTACTTGGTAAGGGTTTTTCGGGATGGAAGTGGCCATCACGGTGTTCACCGTTCCAAGCTCGGAGAGTGTCGGCCAGCTTGCAGTACCGGTGGTAATGGCTGCATTCGCATAGAAAATAGAGACACCCGATCTGAGTGAGCCAAGCGTGGCGCGACCCGCGGCGTCTTTGGCCTGGCCGGTGAGATCCTGGTACTTTGGTATGGCGACTGCGGCCAAAATGCCAAGTACCACGATGATGATGACAAGTTCTACAAGCGTAAAACCGCGTTTGTTAGAAATCCTTGAGAATGACATCATTCCTCCTGTAGATATGTTTATTTGCTGTTTCATTTTTAGTATCGGCTGCAATTCAGACATTCTTTAGGAATTCACTGCCCTACGACTTTGATCAGATTCCACATAGGGAGAAAGATTGCCAAGGCGATTAGGAGCACAAAGCCGCCAAGCACGACAGTGAGCAAGGGTTCTATAATGGCTGTAAGCTGGCGTGAGGTGTAGCTGACTTGTTTGGCGTAATGGCTCCCGATTTCGTTTAACATTGTTTCAAGACTTCCGGACTCAAGCCCGATAGCCATCATGTACAGGGCTTGTTTTGGGAACCATTTGAAGGTGTCAGTTGCAGATTCGAGGTCTTTTCCTTTTCGGAATAGTTCTTCGAGTTTTTTTATCTCATGGCCAAGGGCGGCATTTTTGACCGTTGACGAAAGGACGCGTAGGCAGTTGACAAGAGGCAGGCCGGAGCGAAAGAGAATGCGAAACATGAAGGAGAAGCGCGCTACATTTCCTTTGATAATTAATTCACCAAGAATGGGAATCCTGAGAAGCTGGCGGTCGACCCATAACCTGCCGGGCTCATGGGAGATGAGTTTATTGAATCCGAAGATAGCCGATCCGCAAAGGGCAAGGAGGAGATACCAATAGCTTTTGAAGAAGACCCCGGTGTAAATCAATATCCGTGTGGGCAGGGGAAGCTCGGAATCGAAGGCCGCAAAGAAGTCTACAAAACGAGGCACGACAAAGGTCAGGATGACAATAAAGGCCAATGCCAGTACTGCGATAACGATCAGGGGGTAGCGTAGTGCCGATTTCACCTGGCGGGTTATTTCCATCTCGGCTTCGAGCATGACAGCAAGTTCATCGAGGGTATACTCGAGTTTTCCGGACTCTTCGCCTGCCGCTATGGACGAAGTATAGACGCTTGAGAAGGCATCGGCGTGGTCGCTCATTGCTTCGGATAATTGCCTGCCAGACTGAACGGCAGATCGGAGTTCATCGATGATCGTGTTAAAGCGACCTTCGACCGGGCCGATGCGGATAATCGACAACGCCCGCACAAGCGGAATACCGGCCTTGTACATGGTCGAAAGGCCGTTGGTGAACATAATCAACTTTTCATAGTCGATTTTGTTGAACATGGATGAGAGAAACGAGGAACTTTGAGCGGACACGGCTTCAATGCGGATGGGCCGCAAATTGCGCTCGGCCAAGTGCTGTTCGACTTGCTCAGAGTTATGGGCGAAAAGGACGCCTTGCAGAGTGGAGCCATCTTGGCTCATTGCACGATATTTATAATTTAACGGCATCGATATTTTCCCGCATTATTCCAGCACTGGTGGAATACGAAATGTCATCCGTACTCGACGTCTCTTTGAGAAGTTCTTCAAGCGAGATTTGACCAGTCGCAAGCTTTTCAAGTCCCGCCTCAAATAACGGAAGATATCCTTGACGGTAGGCAAGATCGCGCATACTGTTTGTGCTCTGATTGGTCAGGATAGCTTCGCTCATGGCCGGCGTTACCTGAATGAATTCATAGATACCGGTCATTCCTTTGAAGCCAGTCCCTTTGCACTGCCGGCATCCTTTGCCATAGCGGAAGCTGAGCACCTCGCGCATTCCTGTGAGTCCGGCCCGGGCAATCAATGTATCGGACGGAGTGTGGTCTTCGGTACAGTTCGAGCAGTTAGTTCTGACCAGCCTTTGCGCGAGAACACCTTTGAGGGCGGTGGCGACCAGGTATGGCTCAATGCCCATATCGATTAGTCTACCTATGGTCGATGGTGCATCGTTGGTATGAATGGTTGAGAAGACAATCTGTCCGGTCAGGGCCGATCTGACTGCCATGCGGGCGGTTTCCGCGTCGCGTATTTCACCGATCATAATGATATCAGGATTTTGGCGGAGGATGGAACGAAGCGCGGAGGGAAAGGTCAGTCCCGCCTTTTCATTGATCTGAATCTGATTTATCAAAGGGAGGGAATACTCGACTGGATCTTCGACCGTGACGATATTCTTTTCGATCGAATTAATTTCTTGAAGGGTGGTATACAAAGTCGTGGTCTTGCCGCTTGAGGTCGGACCCGTTATAAGAATTAGCCCCTCTGGTTTATGAATGACGTTGAGCCATTCTTGGAAGACTTTGTCACGGAAGCCTAAATCTTTAAAGCTGAGCTGGAGATTTCGACGGTCAAGAATTCGAATAACAATTTTCTCGCCATGGATTGTTGGCAGGGTCGAAACACGCAGATCGATAATGGAACCGTCGACCGTGACAGACATTCGACCGTCTTGCGGAAGACGCTTCTCCGAGAGGTCAAGATTAGCGGCGACTTTTATTCGTGAGAGGAACTCATTTTGCATTGATTTTGGAGGCGCAGCTTCTTCGCGCATTGAGCCATGTACTCGAAACCTAACTCGCAGCATTGACTCATCAGGCTCAAAATGAATATCGCTTGCCCGGTCTTTGACAGCTTTTGAGATGATAAGATTGACAAGTTTTATAATCGGTGACTCGGCCTCGACGGGAGTTTCAGCCGCAAGCTCGTCGGTTATGGAAGGTCGGCCTCTCTCACGGGAGGAACCCATTATTTCATTGAGGGTGTCTGTGACCGAATAATAGCGGTCGATGGCTTCGCGGATTTCGCTTGCTTTGGCAATGACGCGTTTGATGTCGCAGGCAGTGAGATATTTGATTTCGTCTATGGCAATAATATTCAGGGGATCAGCCATGGCCAAGGTTAGGGTATTTCCGCTGGCGAAAACCGGAATAAGGGTATACCGGCGGGCAATTTCCACCGGGACACGCTGGACGACCTGAGCATCAATAACAAGAGCTTCGATAGAAATTTTGGGAATATCGAGCCGTTCGGCAACAGTATCGATTAACTGGTCTTCGGTAATCAGATTGGCATCTACAAGAATTTGCCCAAGACGCTTGCCCGTTGTGTTTTGCTCGGTTAGAGCGGAACTTAGCTGGGCGGCGTTTATAAGTCGTTTATCAACAAGTAAATCGCCGATTCTTTTTCGTGCCATAAATAAGTTTATATTTGATTTAAGGTTTCTTTTCCAATTAATATCGGCTAGACGGGAATTTTCTTAAAGGGGGAGTGCATTTGGCTGGTTTTGTGCTTTGAACCAATTGTTTGATAGAACTGTTCATTGTAGTGATGGAGTTATGCCAAATAGTTATGCTCTTGTGCACGGAGAAATCGTGAGCCGTTCTTTACAAATATTCATTATCAGTCTTGCCTTGACCGTCAGCCTTTGCGTTAATGCAAAATCGGCTGAGTTCTATTTGCTCGGCCTTAAGCAGCCAGAGCTTCCGGGGCAGAATGACAAGGGGTCCACGATAGATTCAATTGAAATTGATAACCGTCAGATATACGATACCGACAAACAGGAATATAATAAATTTGCATTTCGAACGGCAAATCGTCTGCACAGCAAGACTCGTGAGCATGTCGTTCGCCGCGAGCTTCTCTTTAGGGTTGGCGAGGCATATGATCCCGAGGTGGCCGAGGAAACGGCTCGTAATCTAAGAAAACGATATTCACTTAATGATGCTTGGATAGAAACCATTCGGTTACCCGGCAACCGTCTGCTTGTCAGGGTGGTAACAATTGATCAGTGGAGCTTGTTGGGGGGGGCTAAGATTCGAAGAGATGGCAATCGGACCGACTATCAGTTTGGTGTTGAAGAGCGCAATTTCCTTGGCTATAATCAGTCGATGACCTTCGATTATTTCATTAAAGGGCGGCAGGAAAACTTCATAGCAACTTCGTTCCGGGACGGGCGAATCGCGGGCAAACCACTGAGCGTTGAATTCAACTATAAGAGCGACCCCATGTCTCTTGTCCGTGGTGTAACAATCAGCCGCCCCTATTATAATCTATCCCAGAATTATTCCTTTTCGACAAGTGTAGCGCGCTTGGGAGGTCGGCGAGATTACTATAACGAAGGTATTCGAAATGCCGAATCAGTGAATAGAATTGAACTGGCTTCCGCAAACGGGGAGTATCGTTGGGGTACATACAACCGAAAAATTGCCATAGGTCTCGCCTATCAATACAATAGACAGGTTGTCCTCTCTCGCAATACTTTGCCTGGTGATACATCCGGTGTGCCAAACCCTTTTAACGCCGGAAATTTTACTCAGGATTCCTTGTATCATTTGGTCGTGTGCGAGATCAAGTATCAGCATCTTCAATTTGTAGCGCTCAAGCGAATAAACGGCTATAATTATCTTGAGGACTTTGAACTTGGCTTTGAACTGTCAGGAGCATACGGGGGCGCGTTAAATCCTGACTTCAACAGTTCGCAGTATGATGTAATTCTCGCTCGAGGCTTCTATGGCCAGCATTTTGGGGCGAACGTAATCCAGGCATCTTATACACGGAGTATTTATTTTCATGGTGGTGATGAACTCCGGAGGACCTCAAATCTTGGTCTGCTGTATTATAGCAGTATTTCACACTTCTTTACGTTAGCGTGCAGAGGCTCGTACACATCAAACACAAGCGCCGGATCTGACAATACCCTCAACCTGGGCGGAAAGAATGGACTTCGCGGATATAATCAATTCTTCCGCTCTGGTGACAAGATAAATGTCTATAATATTGAGGCTCGTTTTTGGCCGGGTACTGAGATCGCCTCGGTTATAATTGGCGGGGTCATATTTGCCGATGTGGGGGCCATTTGGACAAAAGATGCGCCGATTCGGTTAGCCCGTTACAACAAGAGTCTTGGAGTAGGGCTGAGGCTTTCGCTGGAAAAATTTGCCAAATCTGAGTCACTGCGGATCGACCTTTCTCACGATGACGACGATAATTGGCAACTTACCTTCGGTACAGGGCAATACTTTAGACATTCGGCTTTCTAGTCATAAAACTTGACAAAATGGCTACTCAGGTGTATATTTTGTGCAGATAGTTTGGCTGTTGAATTTTCTATATTTTGGGCGTAAAGTAAGGATGGTTGCTCAAGTGAGCCTCTCAAGAAGCAGGGTCAGTAATCGCCAAGGACTTCGAATCGATAGACATTTCTGACCTTGGGCTCTTCGGCCAAGTGATCGTCGGCGGTCTCATCGCCACTCATGTATCCTTATTAATAACGAGACGAGCCACGCGCTTGGATCGGCACAGAACTTGCACGGAGCACTATATATGTCTGTTAAACGGGTTATTCTGATTTTCGCTCTTATTATGATTTCCGGACTGACGCTAATTTCAGGTAGCGTCTCAGCAGTTAGGTATTCTGATAAAGCGCTTCCCGACCCGATACAAAGAATTGAAAATGATTTTTCAGCCGGTTTGGTGACACTGGATGAAAAGGCGATTTTGCTCATTCAGGCCATCAAGGACCCCATGTCGCTCCCTTCGCATTACAGCGCTGGTTTCGACGAAGGCGAGAAACTTCCTGACAGATGCGCGACAATGGTCATTGTCGACATTTACAATCATTGGGACGAACTTTCAAGATCGACACAATCGGCGGTTGGCGCAATGCTGACCCGCCACTCGACAGCATTTACGTATAACTCCCCTAGTGGCTTTTTTAAACTTCACTATGATATTTCAGGGGAGCATGCGGTCCCGCCTGCGGATGGGAATGCCAATACTATCCCTGATTATGTGGAGAAGTGCGCCGCATACTGTGATAGCGCGCTGGAAACTCACAGAGATCTTGGATATTTGGATCCGCCATCGGATCTGATATTTGGCGGTGACGGCAAATTCGATGTCTATTTTGAAGAGATGCCGTATTACGGCTATGCTGTGCCAGAGGGAGACGGGCCAGCATTGTGGAATGACAAGTTCAGCTATTTTGTTCTCAATCGGGATTTTATAGGTTTTCCTCAGAATAACGACCCGGAAGGGAACGTTGCGGGAGCGGCAAAGGCCACTGCTGGGCATGAGCTCCATCACTGTGTACAGTTCGGCTATGATCCGAATGAGGCTATCTGGTTTATGGAGCTTGGGGCGACATGGATGGAGGATATCACCTTCAATCAGGTCGATGACAATTATAATTATCTCGGGACGTTCATGAATGATCCTGAAAAGTCATTGATGGAAATGACCCTGCATATGTATGCCTCTTTCATCTGGGCTTCGTTTCTGAGTGAAAAATTCGATACGTCTCTTATTCGGGCTGTCTGGGAGGGTGCTCGCTCTTCGGACGTTTATACCACACTTTCGGACACACTTCAGGGTCGCTATGGATGGACACAGGACTCGGCGTTCGCCGAGTTTGAGGCATGGAATTTTGCTACTGGCGTACGCGATGACGGCCTGCATTATGAAGAGGGCTCGGAATATCCGGCTGTGACTATAGACGCCACATATTCAGGTTTCCCTGTGCTCAATCAAGTTTCCCCCAAAAATCCAGCCGGCTACGCCGCGACCTATATCAAATTTCTCCCGGGGATGCTCAGCGGCGGGATGGCTATCTCATTCAATGGGGACGACAGCCGTCAGTGGGGCGCCTGGCTGGTCAAAACGGATGGGTCCAACAACCATGAGTTTGTGAAGTTGTCACTTGCATCCGGAACGTACACCGACACAATTCACGTCGACAGCATAGAAAATTATGAATCGTTGACTTTAATAGGCGTCAATCTGACTCAGTTTGGGGCTGCCGCGTCATTTACATATTCGGCGAGGCTGACCTCTCCGTTTTCTATAGCATCGGAAATAATAACTGATACCGCCGTCTATTCGGGCGGCGGCCGCGATTTTGAATATCAAGTAGTTAACACGTCGGGCTTCGGCGATGTCATTCGAGTGAAATACTCAGATGATATGGGCTGGGTAACGTTGGATTCCATTGATGTCTTTCTTACTGCAATGGACACTATTGTTTATTCTATTCCTGTCATGCCGCCTGTCTCGACGCCCCTTGGGGTGGTAAGCAATCTCCTTGGAACAGCAACTTCATTGAATGATCAGTTAGTCACGAGCAGTCACACCAGCCGGGCGGTGACGGTGGTTCAGCGCGGTGATGTGGACTTCGATGGGCAAGTCGACATTTCTGACCTCACGTATCTTATTAGCTATCTGTTTATTGGTGGGCCGCCACCCCAACCGATTCAATTATCCGGTGAGATGGATTGCGCTGACCCTGTAGATATTTCCGATTTGACAGCTCTGATTGGCAATCTCTTTATCAGCCTTGCGCCCTCGCCCTGTAACCCGTATTAGTAAACATACCTCTCTCGCTTTTTACTTGACTTAACAATTGCATTCAACTATTTAACCGCTGTCCAAAATCCGCAGCCGTTCAGGTGGTTATCAGGGAAGAAGCCGCATACGGCAGAGAGGGGGATGAATGGATACGAGATCTAAATCGCGCGTTCTGATTTGTACCGAATGCAAGGAAGAATTCGTCTTCACCATCGCCGCGCAAGAATATTTTGCTGAGCGCGGTTATAGTGAGGATCCGAAGCGGTGCAAGAGCTGTCATATGCAGTATAAGAAATCCGGACGTGTCCCGCGCCCTGCTGAAGAATCGGTCAGCGAAGAGTTTTAAGCTCGGAACTTCTGACATGCAAAAAAGGCTCTGATGAATATATCAGAGCCTTTTTCAAATTTCAGGGATTTAGGCTTACGCCGGGACGGCTGGCTATCGAAGCAAGACCATCTTTTTGACGACTTCAGTTTCATCAATAACCAACTTATAAAAATAAACTCCTGATGCAAGGGCGCTGCCCTTTCCATCTTGAGCTTCCCACGTGGTCGTCGTGATGCCAGACGGCGCTGGGCCGTCAAAGATGGTGGCAACTTCTTGTCCAAGAGTGTTATACACAACAAGGCTCACTTGTCCGGGGTTTGAAATTGAGAACTGGATGGTTGTTGATGGATTAAACGGGTTCGGATAATTCTGCGACAGTTCATATTTTTCCGGAAGTCCTGAAAGCGACTGGTCGTCGTCGATTCCTGACGCAAGACCGACAATCAAGTCGGCTGTGATGGTCGGGCCGGAACTTGAGATATTATTAACTCCCACAAATGTAGCCCCTGAGAGATAGCCATTTGAATTGGGAGTAGTTGTGCCGTTAAAATTCAGCTTGTTATCGGAGCCGGGGAAGGGATCGGCGGTGTTTCCATAGCTCGTCTTCTGCTCGAGTTGGAACAACCCATCGGCCTGTTCAAGGGCGACGGCAAAGTGATTTGCCACGGGTTGGCCTGGATACCATTCTTGGCTGTTATCAGTTTTGGAGTCGTCGATATGCCAAATCAGCAAACCAGAGGAAGGTATATGGGTATCGTATCCTGTCTGTTGACGGTTTTCGACAAGAAAATATTCATTAGCCAAAAGGCCGGAAGTCCACATCCTATAAATTGTCCCGCCTGTACCGACATTGGCAATTGACTGTGAGACGAGATTGGCCGTGACATTGACTGGTGTTGCGATGCCCATTTTAGCGCGGCTCCAGGCGCACGGGTGCGACGGTGAACTTCCAAGACCAGTGGGTCCATTCCAACTGCCTACGGCCATAACGCACCATTTCCCGATTCCGTAAGAGGAGTTATCGATATCATAAAGGTCGGGAAGCCCGAATCCATGGCAAAGCTCATGTGAATATACTCCGATAGTCATATCACCGGGGACATTCCAATACTCGGGTTGCACGGTAAAGCTTCTTATCCTCACGCCATCCTTCAGCCGGGGAGTGATCGACCATTTATGCGACCAAATATCATTGGCGTTTCCGGAAAACTCGGCTCCAGTGCCAGTGTGAATAATCAGGAGACAATCGACGAATCCGTCGCCGTCATTGTCATAGTCGCCAAAGTTAACAAGCGGATCGACCTGATCCACCAAGTCTTCGACCATCTTCTGCGAGTTTTGTGGATATGAGCCAGTCGCATTTTGGCCGTTGACATAGTAGGCATATGTCTGCGGGGCAGTTCTCCAGCCAAGAGATGACGGATTGTTGACTGTGATGAGATCAATCTGTCCGTATGAGATTTCGTCGAAGTAATCGCGGACAGTATTGCCGGTGCTGCTAAAGAGAAGCGAATCAAAGGAGGTGGAAGGGACAAGGGAGTTCTTGTCTGAATACTGAACAAGAATCGCAAGTATGCGAAATCCAGCAGCTGCGGCGGAGAGGTTTGCGCCTCTCGACTCTTGCTTGCCGTTTATATACCGGACAAAGAAGTCATCATCGGGCGTACAAATGCCTTGTTGATGCATCTCCGCGTTGCTCGGGAGCGGGGTTAGCGGAAGTGACAAAGCAATTTCACTTTGCCGCCTTTCAATGAGGTCTGGATGGGGAGGCGCGGAAAATGCGCTTCCTGTAATGCAGAATGCGACTGTCAGCAATCCTAAAAGGAGATGCCTTTTCTGTGTTATTTGAGTTTTCATCATATACCCCTTGTCTTCTGTTACTTCCCTATTAAAACACGAGCCCAGTTGAAAGCGCAAAGTGAGCCCCCTTGCTTGACGAACTAGAAAATGAGGAGCCGGTCATGACTGCCGCATCAAGATAAAAGCCGAGCAGGTTCAATCCGGATCCGAAAGAAAATACTGGATTGCGATCCCCGCCCACCGAGTATCCGGCGCGCAAGGGGAGAAGATTAATGAGTTTCCACTCTGCGCCGACAGCGATTCCCGGTTTTGTTGAGACGGCAAAGGCATTGTTGAGCCCTTGCTTCCAGTCAACGGCCCAGAGGAACTTGCCGCTTGTGTTGGCAAATCCGACGGTAAGCGTTCTGGGAAGCGAGGTTGAGAAACTCTCGATCTCTTTATCGTAGTCGTCGGTAAGTACATAGTCCTCGCCTGAGTTATCCACTGTCATTGTGTCGAAACTAAAAAGATAGCCCTGCTCTGTTGTGTTCTTATCCCATGAAATACTTCCACGCAGATTCTCCAATTTAGCGCCGAGCGTATAGTGCGAATTGAGTCTGAGCGCTGTGCCGAGATCGATTGCATAACCTGAGCCTCCGATCGCGTTGCGTGATATTATCTGACCCTCTCCTGCAAAGCCACTTTCGTTTGTGGTGGCGTTGCCCCGCAATTCCATTACTTTTTGAACCCCTAAGCCATGCAGATAGTTCATAGTTATTCCAATAGTCAATTGCCGGCTTCCATTGGAGTAAACGGACCTACCGTAAGAGAGACCTGCAGAGACATAGCTTATTCCGTCGACGTGGGATCCGGTAATAGTGATTGTATCCCCGAAAGAGTTTCCGTTGAGCAATAAATCAAAAACGTCTCTCGAAAGATTTATATCTGCAGAGGCTACTCCGCTCAGGGTGAAGGCGACGCTTCCCACGGCGAGTGACATCGCAGTAGCTTCGACATCAGCCCTTAACTTGAGACCGTCATTTGGTACTCGCGCCAAGAGATAGCTTTTGTCAGATTCTGTGAGAAATGCGCCGGTGTACTTGTTATAATCGCCCAAAGTAAATGAATTGTTTGAGACGTTGGCGCTAATGCCTATCAACTGTAATCCGCTATTCTTGTAGCCAGTAAGG
This sequence comes from Candidatus Zixiibacteriota bacterium, assembly GCA_034439475.1. Taxonomy (NCBI): domain Bacteria; kingdom Pseudomonadati; phylum Candidatus Zixiibacteriota; species Candidatus Zixiibacteriota bacterium. The sequence goes on along the minus strand of JAWXAN010000007.1, from coordinate 9,342 downwards.
CCGAGGTTTGCCGGATTGTACTTTGCGGCGTTGACTCCGGAGGCAAGACCGGTGAAAGCTCCACCCATCGCCATGGTCCGCGCTGATGAGAGTCCGGCGGCAAGAGAATCCTCGTAAGTCAGGACTACTGTCGATGCAAGCCATATCAGAACCGAAGGCAGCCAAAGCGAGTATTTGAGGATTTGAACCGCCTTGAGCGTCTGTGTTTGAAATTTATTCATATTCATAACCCCTCCTTAAAATTCACCGTCGAATCGATATTCGACTTCGATTCGCGCATTGATAGTGATGTAGTCGTTTGTGGTAAGCTTGATAGGCTGTCCGTTTGAGCCGCTGAGAACAAGTTCGGTGGCAATAAAAAGCGGATTATTCTTCAGCACTTGAATATCTGCGCTGTCAAGAATAATTGTGCGGTAGCCAGTCGAGATGGTGTCGCTGACAATACCACCGACAACGGGAGCGGCCAAAATAGCGATAGTATCAAAGGCGAGCAGTGGGGCGCTGGCAACGGTGGCAGAATCTCCGCCGAGGAAAATATTGACCCGCACACCGAGCGGGAGGTGGTTTGTAATTGAGTAGATAAAACGGGCCTCGACAACATGATCTGTGATGGCATCAATATTGTCCTGCTCAATATCCTGGCTCTCGATGTCGGTCTCAATCGTGGTTTCTGTAAGAATAACTTCGAGCGGAGCGAATATTCCGATTGTGGCGAATATATAATCTCCGGCGCTTATCGTCCCGACGGTTGAGCCATTACCGAAGGTCGCAGTGCCAGAAATAACCACACTGTCAGGCAGCGGGGTCATGAAATCCGCGACGGTTGTGTCAATCAAGACAGTCACAGTCGCACTGCCGCCTGATTTAGGCGCGACTGCTCCGCCTATATTTAGGCTCTTGCCGTTGCTTCCATTGAGAACAAGATCCAAACTTCCTGGAAGTCCGACGGCATTTTCTATCTCTATGGTGAGTATGCCTGAGGTAAGAGTGACGGCATCAAATCCTGTGGGAACATTTACAAGCTTTACTATTGGATCAATTGTCGCGTTGGTTGCCGCGAAGACTCCGGTGACCGAACCGAAGGTCAGATTGTCGAGCTGAGCCGTCACGGAAAATTGCTGGCTTTGATCGACAGTGACCTGCGATGGCGCTGTCGACGGAACCGCAGCGACCACAATCACTGCAATCTGCTGAGGTACTGACAAGTCATTAGGTGAAAGAGTGTAGTTCGCGAGGTTTATATTTGCGACAGTGTTGCCATTTGGATTGACCGACTGGATGAGGGAGAGCGGGGTGCCATTAAGTTCAAGGTCGGGGAAAGTCAAGGTGACCGATGATTGCAAAGGTGTTGTGTTTGTTATTGTGAGCGATAATGTTCCGTTCGACAGTGTCGCGCTATGAACGGCATCGGTTTCATTCAACTGAATCTGTTGGGAGAAATTGCGATTTAGAGCCGGAATCTCCGCGGTTGCTGCGCTCACATTGAGTAGGCTGCTGAAATGAACGGCGGTAGACAAAGACTTGTTTGATGCGGAGAGAACCGACCCGCCCGGTGTGTGGCAGGATACCTGTGCCAGAAGATTATTCGAGATAGTCCGGCCATTCAGCGATATGGCGACCGAATCGACTGTTCCACTGGGAATTCCTGTAGGAAAGGACTGGGATGAAATAAGCGTCGGGCCACTCTGATCGAATAAGTCCACAGTGACAACATCCAGATCAATGCCAAGTGTATTATCGATGACAACGTAGAGCTGTCCGTTTGCGATAGTCACGCTTGAAAATGATGTGATCGAAGGCAGGTTGTTGTCAACCTGGAAATTCATCGCTGGGATATTGCCCGGTATTGCCGCAGCCAGTGGAGCTATTGAAGAAATTGCCAGATCGACAGGCGCAATAACAGGCGGGACAATGCTGACAAGGCCAAGTTGTTGTGATAGGAAATAGGACAACGCAGGCGTGGTCAGCTTGTCGGTGTCAAGTGTCGCGGTGTCAGTCTCCTGGTTAAAACTGAAAACGACATTGTCAAGCGAATCGATTGAGATTCCTTCTTGATCAATCTTGTCGATTATTTCCGCCATCTGATAGGTGCGATGCACCAGCGGAATGGTGAGCTGAGTGTTCCACTCCGGCGCTTCTGGCTTTTTGATTGTGCACTGGGCCAGGGTCAATAACATTACGATATAGACAATGGCAAACATCGCCTTGGCTGCAAACTGCGCGAGGCTTGATTCCTGATGCGACCCGCCCCGCGATGAAAAGTCTTTTACTCTTTTGTTCATTCTTTGCCCCCGAGTCCTTGAGGTTTCTTCGCTATGGTTTAGTGTTTCTCTTGCAAAGCCAGTGCCGGGGATCGCGCCTTTTATAAGGCGCTTGTTGACATGGCATTACGGGGATATCAACGATAGCCGCGCACGAAACCTAAGGGAAACCCAAGTGACATCTATGGGGAAGTCCCTATATTGACGAAAAAGAGAATACCAGTATATTGCGCACAGGGAGAATATCGTATGGGTATGTCCAAATATGACCGGTTGCTTTTTATACTGAATCTGTTACGCTCGCGGCGAAATCTGAATGCGGCAAGTCTCGCTAAAGAATGCGATGTGACCGAACGATCGATCTACCGCGATCTGATTGCCTTGTCGGAAGCCAATGTCCCAATTTATTATGATCGGGGATACAAAATGGCTACCGATAATTTTTTGCCTCCGCTTAATTTTAATCTCGACGAGTATACCTGTCTAAAATTGATGATAGATTCCTCACCACTCAAAAGCACGGCCAAGTATCGAAAGATTATCAAAGAACTTTCGGCCAAAATCGAGGCCAATCTCTCGCAGGCTGTCAAAGAAGGGAAGAAGCGTTCTCAAAAGAATCTGCAGGTCGATATTGTGACATCGCACAATTCGGAGTCTGTCGAAAAATGGTTCTCTATAATCGAAGAGGCAATTGAGAATTCGAACGCCCTTGATATAGACTATGATTCGTTGGCTTCAGGTGTGACTTCGCGGAGGGTCGAGCCGTATTTTATAGTCTTCCGCGGCCGATCTTTTTATTTTGTAGCGTACTGTACTAACCGCAAGGAGTTTCGGACATTCCGCATCGATCGGGTTATTGGTATTTCAACGACTGGCGCGCGGTTCAACCGCCAAAAGGGAATCAATGCCGACAGCTATTTTGAAGGAAGCTGGGAAATATATCAGGGTAAATCTGTCGAAGTTGTCGTCCGGCTGACCGGCACAGCGGCCAAAGTGGTGCAGAGCGCGACACATCATGCCAACGAATCAGTTCTTGCCCACGGGAAGAACGAAGTTCTCTATACAGTGACGGTCAGCGGTTTACAGGAGATCCAGCGCTGGATACTGGGTTTTGGGAGCGAGGCATCGGTTGTTTCGCCTCCGGAATTGGTAGATAACCTGCGAAATGTCGGGAGACACCTTTCGTTCACGTACCCAGAAAAGAAGAAACCGCCTCGGCAGTGATCCATTGCCGAGCGGCAGGACGCATAAGCGATTTTTTCTAATCCACGTTCAAATCCAAAGAATTTCTGTTTTTATTTGACATTGTATTGAGGCGAACGTACTATTTTAGTAAAGTAATCTTTGCTATTTGCCTTTGAGGAGAACCGATGGAAGCACTTGGGATGATAGAAACTAAAGGACTGGTCGCGCTGATCGAAGCATCGGATGCGATGGTCAAAGCGGCCAAAGTAACTTTGGTCGGATACGAGAAGATTGGCGGAGGATTTGTTACAGCAATTGTTCGCGGCGATGTCGCGGCTGTGAAGGCCGCAACCGATGCCGGCGCCTCGGCGGCGCAAAAGATTGGAGAGCTGGTCTCCTGTCATGTTATACCGCGACCGCATGCCAATGTCTTTGAGATATTCCCGGCACGACTTCCAGGCGAGAAATAAAGGATACACTAATCAATCGGATACGACTTTGTGTATCCGGTAACATATTTTTTTTGCATCTCCGTGTATGGCTGATTCAACACAACAAAAATCGGTCGAAGAACTCGTCCGACGTGTCCTTTCTGAAATTACAGATAATGGGACAACAAACGGTCATGCTTCAAAAGCGGCTGTCAACGAATCCACCACAACTCTGGCCGCCTTTCCTAGACAATCCATAATCCAAAACAGGCTCGGGCTCCGACCGACAGCAGAACGCGACGGCCTTTCTCTCTTTTCGGAAATGGATCAAGCAATCGATGCCTGTCGGATTGCGCAACGCCGCTGGCTCGATATCAGTCTTGAACAGCGATTGCGAGTTGTGGCGAATATCCGCTTTCATGCTCTGGCACAGGCCGAGCGGATTGGCCGGATGGCTGTGACCGAAACCGGCATGGGCAAAATGCCTGACAAGATGAACAAAATTATTCTCTGTGCGAACAAAACTCCCGGACCTGAGGATCTGCATCCGGTCGCATATAGCGGCGACAGAGGACTTACCCTTGTCGAACCGGCTCCTTGGGGAGTGATGGGAATTATTACTCCGTCAACCAATCCTGCGGCGACTGTACTCAATAATTCCATCTCGGCTATATCTGCTGGAAATGGCGCTGTGTTTTGTCCGCATCCTATGGCCAAAGGTGTTTCGGCTGAAATGGCCAAATTGGTTCATGATGCGATTACTGAAGCTGGCGGCCCTGAGAATTTGATTGTCTGCCTGATTTCGCCTACAATAGAGACCGCGCAAACGCTCATGAAGCACCGTAAAATTGATCTGATTCTTGTGACTGGCGGCGGGGCTGTAGTCAAGCAAGCGATGACCTGCGGCAAACGGGCCATTTGCGCCGGACCGGGTAATCCCCCGGTGTTGGTCGATGAGACAGCTATTTTGTCCCAGGCAGGACGGGACATTGTTGTTGGCGCGAGTTTTGACAACAATGTTCTTTGCACTGATGAGAAAGAAATCTTTGTGGTCGACAAGGTCGCCCACAAACTCAAACATGAGATGGTTGCCAATGGGGCGTACGAATTAGTGGGCGCGAATATTGACAAGCTGATGAAGATTCTCATCGAGAGCGATCTTGAGAAATCGGGCTACCGTCATGTTCAAGTGAACAGAAAATTCATTGGAAAATCGCCTGAGGAAATTCTCAAACAGATCGATGTTGTGCCGCCGCCCGGGACTAAACTTGTCTTTTTCGAATCGGCCTGGGATCACCCGATGGTGATGGCTGAGCAATTGATGCCGGTGATTCCGTTTGTGCGTGTCAAGACAGTCGAAGAAGGGATGGAGAAGGCGGTGGTTGCTGAGCATAATTACAAGCACACATTTGTCATGCACTCAACCTCGATTGTTAATTTGTCCAATATGTCGCAACTCTGTCGCTCGAATATCTTTGTAAAGAATGGTTCGAACATGGCCGGGCTTGGCTTTGGCGGTGAAGGGTATGCAAGCATGTCCATTGCCGGAACGACTGGTGAAGGGATCACAAAAGCGAGTACATTTACCCGTCCGCGCCGATGTACCCTCGTTGACTATTTCCGAATAATCTGATGTGTCGGACGCGCGGATATTGTGTTCTTGGCGTTCATCTGGATTTTATCATCTTTATTATCTGCTTCGATTTGAGGAGAATTCATGAAATTTAATGTCATTGCAACTCGGCCGCAGGAATACTCCGGCGATACGCTGATCATCCCTGCTGCAAAGTTAGATAAAATCAAATCTTCGATATTAAAAGAAATTGATATGGCATCGGACGGAGTGGTGACAACATTGCTTGGGTCCGAAGAATTTAGCGGCAAGGAGAACGAGATTTCCGTTATCTATCATCCGGCCGGGTTCAAATGCTCACGATTGATGCTCGTGGGACTTGGCGAGACAAAAAAGCTCTTGCCGGATAGTTTCAGGAAAGCCCTTGGAAATCTTTCACGTCACAAAGGTTTGCGCGGTTCAACCAAGGCCGCGGTGTATATGGGAGATTGTGAGGAAGATGCGAATTATCAGGCGGCAGTTGAAGGGTATCTTCTCGGGTCGTATAAGATGCTTGACTATAAGACAAAGGAATCAGACAAGAAAGTAAGCAAGCTTGGGGAATTAACATTCATCACTACGCGAAAGGTTTTGGTTGCAAAGCTTGCAGACGATGTCACACGCGGGGCAATAATCGCCGAAGGTCAGCTTTTGGCTCGACGCTTTGCTGAAACTCCTCCAAACGATCTGACCCCGCGAATCTATGCCGAGCGGGCGAAAAAACTCGCATTGGAGCACAAGATATCTTGTCAAATTCTCGATGAAAAAGTGATCGCAAAGGAGAGAATGGGCGGTCTGCTGGGAGTCGCCCAAGGGTCAGTCGAGCCTCCGCGATTCATTATTCTCCAGTACAAAGGTGGGGCTGCCACAGCGAAACCGATTGTTCTTGTTGGGAAAGGTGTAACATTTGACACAGGCGGTATTTCCATAAAGCCAGCTCTTGATATGCATGAGATGAAACAGGACATGGCCGGCTCGGCGGTCATGCTTGCGACGATCCTCACGGCCTCAAGGCTCAAACTACCGCTCAATATCGTTACGCTGATTCCGACCACTGAGAATATGCCATCCGGCACGGCAATCAAGCCGGGTGACATTTTGAAAATGCGCAATGGGAAGACGGTGGAGATAATCAATACCGATGCTGAAGGGCGCCTTATTCTCGCTGATGCTCTTGACTACGCCAACACCTTTAATCCGCAAGCGGTCATCGATATTGCGACGCTCACCGGAGCAGCCAGATTTATTCTTGGTTTTGCCGGCGCACCGATTATGGGGAACAACAAGCTCTTGATCGAATCTCTCGAACGGGCTGCTGATATAACAGCCGAGCGTGTTTGGGAACTGCCGATCTGGGAAGATTATCTTGAGCAGATGAAATCATCGATTGCCGACCTTGTAAACTCAGGTCCGCCAGTGGCCGGAACACTTGCCGCAGCGGCATTTCTTCAAGAGTTTATCGGCGACTGGCCGTGGGCGCATATTGACATCGCCTATGTCGATATGGAGAAGAAGGGAAGACCATATACACCTAAAGGGGCGACTGGATTTGGTGTGCGGCTTCTGGTTGAGGTGCTATCGGGGTGGAAGAAGGGCTAACCCACCCCGTTACGGCACTGGGGGGAGTCGACTACGCCGCCGCGCCTGCCCGCGTGGCGGGTTTTGAGTGTGGTACGAGTCACCATCGGTAATACCACACCGCAAGCGGTGTAGTACAAGAATCAATAGATGATGGATCCCCTAGCTTTCGCTGGGGTGACATTTCCAATGAGTCGTTGCGAGGAGCGAAGCGACGCGGCAATCTCAGTTCTCTGTTCATTCCGGCTCCTACCGACAACACCACCCATCTCACGGTTGCACCATTCCCTGCTGTCTCTCTGACAGGCCGCGGTCGGAGCAAGCGTGATAAAGAGATAATCTATCAACCGGATTAAATCAGAAACATCAGCCACACCGTCCAGTGATCCCTCAATGTTGCCCTCGCTTGGACAACAGAGCGGCGTCAGCGAAATGAACAGATAATCAATCAAAGCCGTTAGGTACGAAACATCTGAAACATCATCAGACGAACAATCGACATTGCCCGTTAATCCCGCACAGCAGGATGGCCAATTGCTGATGTTTTTCAGGATCGAGACATTGCGGGAGCCTGTATTCGCGACCGCCAGATCAGGTTTCCCGTCCCCGTCAAAGTCGGCGGAAGTAACCGACCGGGGAGAGCTCCCCAGCACATAATAATTGCCCGCCCTCGCTTTTCCGCCGCCGCCGAATTTCGTGCCAGTGAAACTGGCGCGCCGCCTTATTTTATTTTTTCAAACAATTCGTTCAAGTGTCCGCCAATCGCCATATAATCTTGCACTGATTGCTCGTATTTCGCAAGATCACTTTTGTAATTTTTCCAATCGTAATTTGAATTAGCGAAACTTTGGCTCTTGGCGTAAAGCGCCCCCAAAACAATTTTTAGACGACTTACTGTCTCAACTAACGCATCAACATATTGGAAGAGTAAATCAAGGTATTCTCGTTCTTGCCCGCTTACATTTTCAGCAAAGGATTTTATTTTGTTGTCGGAATTCTCTAATTCGAAGATGATGTTTTCAACCTTTCCAAGATGAGCACCAAAATCAATCGCCTTGAAAATTCCGGGAATTGGTATCACGTGGCGAATTGAAGCTTTGAAAACATTATCGTGAATTGCGACATATTGAGACAGTAAGTCGTTCACATTCCACGAAAATTCTACGATTTGTCCCTTGTTTTTCATATTTATAAATTGCGAATAGCGTCAAAGTTTCTTTCGTACCAATCGCCCCATTGCGATAACAGCACTTGTCCTTGGAGGAATTTTTGCGCGTCAGACTTTTCAGAACCATCTATAAACATTTCCATTCCGACGATGAGTTCGTTTTTATAATGGTCGCCGAATCCTTGATAATCAGAATTGAGCTTTTGAATATGCACTTGTTTTGTTTCGGACAATGCTTGTTTATAGTTTTCAACCATTCCTTTTATTTCTTCCGCTCCCATTTGTTGATACGCACCACCGCTATTAGAAATTTTAGTCGCTTTATTGGCGAAATCTATTGATTTGCTGAAATGTTCAATATTGCTACTTCTAACGGATACCGCTGGAATTTTAAAAAAGAATTGATCTGTTTTTATACCGCCGGAGAAGTAAGAAAACGCTATAGCAAAACTTATAATAAATACCACCGCACTTAAAAGGTGATATTTAATAGTTTTGTTAAAGGAACTTTCTGCTTCCGCGCGTTTTTCTTTGTCGTCCCCAGAGAGCAAATCAAGAAAATTCTTAGCTTGATGTTGCTTTTTGTGATTGATGAGCAAGAATAAACCACTTAGAATCAAATACCACCAAAAGTAATTTTCAAAACCAAATTTCAGAAGCAGAAAGGCAACTAAAATAGCATAACCGATTAGTACGAGAGAAATTTTGTAAAAGTATTCGTGATAAGTTGAAAAACGAAATATTTGCATTAACAAAAACCGTGAGGCAAATAGAAATATAAAGAACAAGCCAGCGTGCCAATTGCCGATAAAAACAAAAACCGTTCCCAATATAAGCGATATCCCGCTGATAACTTCAGAGTGCGTGCCTCGCATGAATGCTTGCCAAGCACCAACTGCGAATAGAAAGATTCCGATGTAAAAAAGAATATTCATGGCCAGTTTATTAAATCATCAACACTAATGTCAAGGGCTTTCGCAATTTTCTTTAGTGTGTCCTGTGGTCTGTGATAGCGGTTGTGTTGTCTGTGCTGAGCCTGCCCGCTGTGGCGGGATTGCTCCGCACAGAGTTACAAGTGTGAGCATTGATGATTTGATTCATAGATTT
>JAWXAN010000006.1 GCA_034439475.1 Candidatus Zixiibacteriota bacterium | reverse complement strand
TGACGCAAAGGTTCCGTTGCCGTTGTTTTTCAGGATCGAGACAGTGTTGGAACTTACATTCGCGGTCGCCAGATCAGGTTTCCCGTCCCCGTCAAAGTCGGCGGATGTAACTGAATTAGGAACGCCCCCCACCCCGTAATGCACCGCTGACGCAAAGGTCCCGTTGCCGTTGTTTCTCAGGATTGAGACACTTCCGAAGAAAAAAGAATTCGCGGTCGCCAGATCAGGTTTCCCGTCCCCGTCAAAGTCGGCGGATGTAACTGACTCGGGCCAGCTCCCCACCCCGTAATTGACCGCCTCCGCAAAGGTCCCGTCGCCGTTGTTTTTCAGGATCGAGACACTGTCGGAGTTTCTATTCGCGACCGCCAGGTCAGGTTTCCCGTCCCCGTCAAAGTCGGCGGATGTAACTGACCGGGGATTAAGCCCCACCCCGTAATTCACCGCTACCGCAAAGGTCCCGTCGCCGTTGTTTTTCAGGATCGAGACATTGTTGGAACCATTATTCGCGACTGCCAGATCAGGTTTCCCGTCCCCGTCAAAGTCGGCGGATGTAACTGACCGGGGAAAACTCCCCACCCCGTAATTCACCGCTGACGTAAAGGTTCCGTTGCCGTTGTTTTTCAGGATCGAGACACTGCTGGGACCCTCGTTCGCGACCGCCAGATCAGGTTTCCCGTCCCCGTCAAAGTCGGCGGATGTCACTGACTGGGGAGAGCTCCCCACCCCGTAATCCAATCGAGCGTCAAAAAGCGGTTCAAAGGCAGTCGCAGAACTTGGAATCAAGCCGCACAGGATAAGTGATGTTAGCATTAGAATACGATTCATGATTTTCCCAACCTGTCTCAAAGATTTAACAGAGCGCATGTGTCTGTATAGTTAAATATATATAGTGGTTTTCAGGGATATGTCAAGAGGGATAATGGTAACAGGGGGAACTGAGTATAGTGTGGTGTCGGGCACCCCTGCTGGGGGCGGTTCTCCCCGCCCGACACAAAGAAGACAGTCAGGCGGAGGCGCCTGACTGCACGTCTATTTACCCTGGATTCCGGCCTGCGCCGGAATGACATTTTGAGGGATTGACATTGTGAGGGGAATGATTATGTGGTGTCGGGCGCCCCATGCTGGGGATGCTATCCCTTGCCCGACACAAATGAAGACAGTCAGGCGTGGGCGCCTGACTGCACGTCTGTAAATCTGGTGCAGGCCAGAGATTTTCGAATCCGCCATAGGGACGTCCCGCACGAAGAATTAAGAAGTGCAGTCAGCCTTCTATTTTGTCATTCCAGTCCGCCACAGCGGACTGGAATGACAGAATGATGACGGATGGCATTGTTGAAGGGGTTCCTGATTCAGGAACAGGGTGCTCTATTTCAGGAGGCGGCGGGTGATTTCGTCGGCGAGATAAATGCCGTCATCGGATAATCGCAACACGCCGCCATCGGGAATAAGGTGGCCCGATTGGATAAATATGTCATATTGCGAGCGGTCAAAGCGATCCTCTATCGACGCCCCGAATCGGGTCGTGAAGTGACTTCGATTTATCCCGCGCGAAGTCCGCAGGCCAAGCATTATTGCTTCGGTCATGCGATCTTCGATTCCCGACTCATCTGGCACAAGCGGGCGTTTGCCCATGCGAAGTGTCTTAGTGTATTCGACTATGTCCGGTGTATTGGCGAACCTTCGTCCATTCATAAACGAATGCGCCGACGGTCCAAGCCCCAAATAGTCTCTTCCTTCCCAATAGCCGATATTATGCGCGCACTCATGCCCCGGCTTGGCAAACGAGGAGACTTCGTAGCGCGTATAGCCAGCTTCGACAAATCGCTCGCACCCGCTTCGGTACATCGCAAGCATTGTGTCGGCATCGGGCACTGTCAATGCGCCGCTTGTGACTTTATCATAGAGCCGCGTATTCTGCTCGACCGTGAGCTGGTAAAATGAAATATGCGGCGGAGAAATATCCATCAGTTGGTCGATGTCGGCCGAGAGCATGGCTGTGGTTTGTTTCGGGAGTCCGAAAATCAGATCCACTCCGTACGTCTGGAACCCGAGCGCGTTTGCAAGATACGCCGCTTTTTGGCTGTCTTCGGGTTTGTGAGGGCGGTTGAGAAGCCGCAGCAGTCGCGCATTGAAGGACTGGATTCCAAATGTCGGGCGGGTTATCCCAAGCTCTTTTATTGCCTGCAACTGCTCGACTGAAACCGAATCAGGATTATTTTCAAACGAAAACTCAATACCGTCCGGGACAACGAAGAATTTCTTGAAATGCTCAAACCATCGGCCGAACTGCTCAAGGTCGACCATCGACGGAGTCCCGCCGCCAATAAAAATAGTGCTGATTTCATTGTCAAAAGAATCCGCCGCGGCGGATTCGGCGGCAAGCTCGGTTTCGATAGTCAGACCTTCAAAGAAACGCTGTTGAAGTCCCGCATCGAAAAGCTCCTTATAAAAGTCGCAGTAGGAACATTTATAGGGGCAGAATGGAAAGTGGAGATAGAGGCCGAAAGGCATTAGTCAGTTATCGGAGTGAGAATCCGGTCCCAGCGGACATGAGTCGGGAAGTTGTACATCCCATGCCCAATCCACTGAATCAGATCCACAATGTATGGAAATCCCCATCCGGGCGGATTTGAGTCCGGCTCCCACGACCAGTAGATGAACACTGCTTTCCCTCTGATATATTCATTGGGCACAGTTCCCCAGAAACGGCTGTCTTTGCTGTCGTCGCGATTGTCGCCCATGACGAAAAATGTCCCTTCGGGGACAACAAACGGAGCCACATTATCCCTGAAGCTGAGATCGCCGGGGATACTCCGTTTGTCGATATTTTTGGCGTGAGTCGGGATAGTCGCGACGGCGTTGTCGACATAGACAACCTTGTCCGCAATCTGTATCGTTTGGCCGCCTATGGCGACGATCCGTTTGATATAATCCTGTTCAAGATTATTGGGATACTTGAAGACGATGATATCGCCCGGTTGGGGCGCGGTTCCGTACTGGTAAGCCAGCTTATTAACGAAAATATAATCGCCAGTCATAAGCGTGTCTTCCATTGAGCCGGAATTGACCCGGTAGGCAGAGACGACAAAAAGGCGAAGCAGGACTGCCGCGACGAGCGCGACAATTGCCGTTTCCAGATATTCACGCCAGAGCGGTTTCCGTTCTTTCCGGTTAAGGAATTGACGAGCCGCGCGCTGGCTTTCAATCTGCTGGTGTTCCTTGATGAGGAAATCATTCTCCATACCTTGTAAGTTATCGGTTGTGCCCGGCAATACTTTAGCGATGCAGGGCTGTTTTCAGGGTTAAATATAGGCAGGAATGGTGGGAAGGGCAAGGAGGGGCGTTTTGAGGCTGTGCTGTCAGGCGCCCTCGCCTGACAGTCTTCATCTTAGTGTCGGGCGGGGGCGCCCGACACCACGGATTCCACCCTCATCAAAAATCCACAGTCACGCCGGCTTCTGCCTTTCCTGTGTTCCAGCTTTTAGCTGAAGAAAAGCGATAGTTTTCGGCTTGCTCAACCAGCTTGGCTTTGACTGGATTAAAATGAATATAGTTAAGCTTGCGTCTGAACTGTTCTCCACTCGTGACTGAGACATCATCAAATCTTTCCATCCAGATCCCCTTCGAATTCGGGAATATCTGGCGTGCAGAGAGAGATTTTATATCTCGCATCAATTTTGAGAGTCCAACCCCACCACCTTCCAGTTTGACAAGAAGATGGAAATGATTGATCATGAGGACATACCCAAATAGTGTGGCTTGATGGTATTTTACCCGCTCAAAGATGATCGAATGCAGAAGAGTTAGGAGTTCATTTGAATGAAATAATTTCGCGTGATTGCGCGTAGTGGTTGTTACGAAAAAGACACGATGATCTGATAGTTGCGTTCTACGTCTAAGCGGCATTCGTCAGTAAAGTGTTGAGTTTAGGGTGTTTCCGGCGCATTATTTGTAATGCACTTCTTTTGTCTGTGCAGTCAGGCGCCCTCGCCTGACAGTCTTCATCTTAGTATCGGGCGGTTATCCGCCCGACACCACGGAACAAGTTACTTTCTCTCACTAAGTACGCGATAATAAAAATCAGCAATCGCTTCATCATTCTCAAGAATTGACTTATAGCCAAGTTCTGACGAAACTATTTCTACCTGTGCGATGATAGTCGAGTCGCCATTAGCGATGGCTTGTGTTGTCCTATTTGCTCCGTCACGCAGAAAGAATGTATTGGTTATGATGTCATACGACACTTGAACTGGCTCGTCAATAACCCTTTCCGGCTTGTATCTCTTCTGATTGAGAGTCGAGAATGGATGACCTTTTTTTGGTGCGATATGGCAGACAGGCAGACGCATTTCGATCGCGTTGGTGAACGAATCACATTCCACTAATGACTGTTTGAAAGCCTGAATATTCTCGTATTGAACCAGCTCCGAATAGAAGGAAAACCCGGGCTTTTTGATTGATTTGCTTTTGATGCTTCAACCTACCTTTCCAGCCTGTACTTTCCATTTCCAAGAAATTGCAAATAACCGTTGTCTCTTAAAATCTGGAGTTGTTGTCTCAGCTTGTCTTTGATAAATCGATTATTGGGATGTCTCTCAGTCAAGAAGCCTTCAAATTCATATATGTCCGAAAGAGAAAATTCGGAATGCTTGAGCATATCTATACACTTCATCGTATCTACCAGCCAGCTTTTATTTTCGAATTTTTTCTCGCCGCGAAGGAACTCCCCTCTCGTCCATTCGCTCATAACTTGCTTCTTTGGTATCACGACCCCCTCTTTGAGAAAATAGACCTTTGCTGCTTCAGGCACCGAACCGATCAAAATAGAACAGCCTACATAAGGATATCTTTTTGCTGAGGGAGACAATGGATTACGCTTTTGAATCATTGAGGGAACGAAAAAATGTCTTGGAATGACCAGGAAATCTCGGACTGAATGATTGGTGCGGTCATACCTGAGTAACAGTAAGCTTGAGCTTTTATCGCTATTTAGACTCGCAATCATGCTGGAATAGGCGCCGTCAAGCACTTTTGCACCGAAGGCATTGGACGAGCTCTTTAGCTCGAAGTTCTCGTTACAGGTATCACAGTTGAAATCTTTTGACTGTTGGTTATTTTTGTACCGGTCTAATTTGCTTCCACAAGATGGGCAAAAGCCTTCCTGATGCACCCACTCTTCCGAGAACACTCTCACTTTTTGAGAAAGGCTTGTGTAGTTGTTTGCTAATCCGGGCGAAAGCTTGACCTGCATTTGCTCTTTCAGTAAACGCTTGGATTCTTTTAGAAAGCTCTTTCAGGAACGATAAGATCGATAATTCACGGTGGCAATCACAAAATTAGCGACCCCCATTACCGCTCTATCTTCAGCGCCGCCAAGAAGGCTTCCTGAGGTATCTCTACCGAGCCTATCTGTTTCATCCGCTTTTTGCCCTCTTTTTGTTTTTCCAAGAGTTTGCGTTTGCGGCTGATGTCGCCGCCGTAACATTTGGCAGTCACGTTTTTACGCAAAGGGCGGATGGTCGCGCGGCTTATGATCCGGCTACCAATTGCGGCCTGGATAATCACCTCAAACATCTGGCGCGGGATGAGTTTTTCAAGTTTGCTGTTGAGGCTCATTCCCCACTGATAAGCCTTATCGCGGTGGATGATAACAGACAAGGCATCGACCGGGTCATCGTTGATGAGGATATCGAGTTTGACCAGATTCGCGCGCCTGTAGTAAGGAAGTCCATAATCAAAACTGGCATAGCCACGGGTGCTGGATTTCAGCTTGTCATAGAAATCGAAAATGACTTCAGAGAGCGGGAAGGCGTAGTTGAGCGAGGCGCGGGTGGTCGAGAGATACTCGGTTGTTTTGTATTCGCCGCGACGTTCGGTGCCGATTTTCATAATCGCGCCGATATATTCCACTGGGGCAATGACCTGAGCGTCGACAATTGGCTCCTCGACATAATCAATTTCCTGTGTGGGGGGCATCTTGGCCGGGTTGTCGACAACAATCATCTCGCCATCGGTTTTGTAGACATGATATTCCACATTCGGCACAGTATTAATGATTGTCTGATTGTATTCACGCTGGAGCCGTTCGGTGATAATCTCCATGTGGAGCAGTCCCAAAAACCCGACGCGGAAACCGAACCCCAGAGCGGTCGAGGATTCGGGTGTCATGGTAAGCGAGGAATCATTCAGTTTTAGTTTCTCAAGTGAATCGCGGAGGTCAGAAAACTCTTCGGCGACGGCCGGATAGAGTCCGGAAAAGACCATCGGCTTGACATTGACAAAACCCGGCACGGCCTCCGATGCGGGATTGGCGATGGTTGTGACAGTGTCACCGATTTTTGTGTCGGCAACTTCCCTAATCGAGGCAAAGAAATAGCCGACCTCGCCAGCCTGGAGTTTTTCCAATGGAAAGGCGGTGAGCCGCATAAAGCCGACTTCGTCGACTTCATGGGCTTTGTCGGTGGAAAAGAAACGAACTTTTTCTCCTTTGCGGAGCGTGCCATTGACCATTTTCACAAAGGGCATGGCACCGCGATAGGCATCGAAAATGGAATCAAAAACCATCGCCTGCACCGGAGCATCGGGATCACCTTTGGGGGCAGGCAGGAGATGGATGATGGATTCAAGCAGGGTATCGATTCCGATTCCTTCTTTGGCCGAACACAGAACAATGTCGCCGGGCGGACAGCCGAGCAGATCGACAATTTCAGCGCGGACTTTTTCCGGTTCTGCGCTGGGGAGATCGATTTTGTTTATGACGGGCAAAATCTCAAGGTTATTATCAAGGGCGAGATAAAGATTCGACAGGGTTTGAGCCTCGATTCCTTGAGCGGCATCGACGACAAGGATTGCTCCTTCACAGGCGGAAAGTGACCGGCTGACTTCGTAGGTGAAGTCGACATGGCCGGGGGTATCGATGAGGTTGAATTGATATTCCTGGCCGTCTTTGGAAATGTAATCGAGGCGGATGGCATGGGCTTTAATGGTGATGCCGCGTTCCTGCTCGAGGTCCATTGAGTCAAGGACTTGATTGCGCATCTGACGGATTGAGAGCGTCCGGGTCGACTGAAGCAATCTGTCGGCAAGGGTCGATTTGCCGTGGTCAATATGGGCAATGATTGAAAAATTGCGAATTTTGTTAATATCGTACATAGGTCACAGGTAAAGCGTGGAGCGCAGTATCCTTACAGGGCGAAGATTCATATTTGTTATCGGATTAATTCAGCCGATTCTATCTTTTGTCAGGCAAGAAAAGGTAGGGCTTTTTGAAGTGCTTGTCAATTGACAGGAAGCAAGGTGAGAAATTGGCGGGTTTGTGGATGGAGACGGCCGGCGGCGCTGTGATGTTTGTTTTGATTTGGTGTACCACACCGCTTGCGGTGGGTTCTCTTTACTCAGGTGCGGGGCAGCGACGCCCCGCAGGAAGATAAAGATGGATTCTCCGCCACGGCGGACTGGAATGACAGAGTTGGCAGAACTGAGATTGCCGCGCCTGCCCGCCGTGGAGGGTCGCTCCTAATCCGCCATCGGCGGACTCGCAACGATATGGTGTGAGCGCAAGCCGCCGTGGCGGGACGTACACCAGCCACGGGTATAGGACGCCCTATTTCTTCAGATACATCGCGAGTCTATCCCTGAACTCCGAGCGCGGAATATCTGATTCAAAAGTACCTTCAAACGCTATCGATATCCCGCTTGTTTCCTCGGAGACAATCACCACCACGGCATCAGAAACTTCAGAGACGCCTATCCCCGCCTTGTGCCGCATCCCAAACAGTTCCCGGTAACGGATATTGGTTGTGAGCGGCAGGGATGTCGCTGCGGCCACTATTTTATCGCCGGACACAATCACGGCACCGTCATGGAGCGGGGTGTAGGGGGTGAAGAGCGTCACGAGCAGTTCTGATGACAACTCAGCGGTGAGTTCTTTGCCTGTCTCGGCGAAATTGCGAAGTCCTGTCTGTCGCTCTATGACGATAAGTCCGCCATAACGGAGTTCAGCCAAACGAACTGCGGCATAAGAAACTTGCTCGAGGATCTGCTTGTCTTCGAGCGGAACGAAGATGCGGAGGAGTCGATTTTGACCAATGGAAGCAAGCGCGCTGCGGAGCTCCGGTTGGAAGACGATCACGAGCGCAATGAATCCGAAAGTGGCGAGGTTTGAAAATAACCAGGTTAAACCTTCGAGCTGAAACCAGTATGCCCCAATCGCCATGATCGTCAGTAGTGAGAGACCAATAATAATCTGGGCGGAGCGTGTGCCTCTGGTCAGCTTGAGGACTTGGAAGATGATAAATGCTACAAGGACAATGTCGAGGAGGTCTTTTAGGCCAAGCCTCAAAAATCCGTATTGAAAGAGTGTCATTGGTCACCCCACAGGGCTTGGATGAATGCAAGGGCTTGGACTGTTTCACGGACATCATGGACCCTAATTATATTTGCGCCGTTCTGCACAGCGATTATTGCGCCGGCCAGAGAACCGCCGAGCCGATTGTCGGCCGCCTTCTCAGTTGGATGGATTTTGGAGATGAATGACTTTCGCGAGAGACCAATGAGTATGGGGAGACCGTGGTTTCGGAACTCACTTAAGTGATTTAGAATCGCAAGATTATCTGCAAGCCGTTTGCCAAAACCGATCCCCGGGTCGAGAATAATTTTAGATCTGTCAATGCCGTGACTTACACAAAAATCAATTCGTTCGGTAAAAAAGCTGTCTATCTCGCTTATCACATCGTCATAAAAAGGAGATTTCTGCATTGTCTTCGGTGTCCCCTGCATGTGCATAAGTACGAGGGGGGCTTTGCTTTTTTTCACGACTTCCGCCATGCGGCTATCGCCTTGAAGAGCGGTGATGTCGTTGATAATATCTGCTCCGTTTTCGATGGAAACCCTGGCTGTCTCGGCATGATAGGTATCGATTGAGATTGGAAGGGTTGACCGCGAACGAAGTTTTGTGAGGACAGGAATGACTCGCGCAAGTTCCTCCGAAACAGAGAGTGGCTCTGCGCCCGGCCGTGAAGACTCTCCTCCCAGATCAAGCATGTCCGCTCCTTCGGACTCAAGCCGAAGCGCGTGTTCGACAGCGGTATCGGGGTTCAGATATTGCCTACCGTCGGAGAATGAATCCGGTGTGATATTTATGACCCCCATAACAAGCGGCTTTGAAAGTGGCAGCAGTCTGCCATTGGCCAATGTTATTGCGTCTGTCGCTTGTTTCATGAGCATATCGTTTAGCATAGGAATACCGTAATCCAAGTATCACCTTTGGCGGGCAAAAAATCAAGTTCAGAGAACTTAGCGTGTATGTAATAAAAAAGCCCCGATTGTGCGTCGGAGCTTTTTCATATAAGACTGTTTTTGCTTTCTAAGCCGGTACCGGGGCTCCAACAGGCTGAACGTCGCCGGAAATGCGGCCAATGACAACATCGACTTCACGTGAGTCGAGAATCTCCTTTTCAAGCAAAGCCGCGGCGAGCTTATGGAGCATATCAATCTGGGCGCGGAGAATCCGTGTTGCAGTCGCCTCCGCGGCTTCGACCAGGCTGCGAATCTCTCCGTCAATCAGGACAGCTGTTGCCTCTGAGAAATCAGCACGCTGTTGAATTTCGCGGCCCAGAAAAATATGTTCTTCAGTTTTACCGAATGTCACAGGGCCGAGTTTCTCCGACATACCCCAGTTGCAGACCATCTTTCGGGCAAGTTTTGTCGCTCGTTCAAGGTCATTTCCGGCTCCGGTGTCGAGTTGATTGAAGACCAAAACCTCGGCAACGCGGCCTCCCATGAAAACGGCGAGCAGTGCCTCAAGGTAATCCTTGCTATGTGTATGACGTTCATCAACAGGCAGGGATTGTGTTACACCAAGGGCCATCCCGCGCGGGATGATTGTAACTTTGTGAATCGGGTCAGCTTTTGGCAGGAATTTGGCTACCAGCGTATGTCCTGATTCATGATAGGAAATCACCTTTTTCTCTTCGTCAGTGATAACCATCGATCGTCTGGCCGAACCCATCATGACTTTATCCTTGGCATCCTCAAAATCTTCCATTTTGATAGCATCGCGGTCTTTGCGGGAAGCCAAAAGTGCGGCTTCGTTGACCATATTAGCCAGATCCGCTCCGGACATACCGGGCGTTCCGCGAGCGAGTACCATAGCGTCGACATCGTCAGCCATTTTTACTTTGCGCAGGTGGACCTTGAGAATACCCTCACGTCCTTTTACATCGGGCATCGGGACAATAATCTGACGGTCGAATCGTCCCGGGCGGAGAAGGGCTGGATCAAGTACATCGGGGCGGTTAGTGGCTGCCACCAGAATTACGCCTTCGTTTGTCTCAAAGCCGTCCATTTCGACGAGCAATTGATTCAGTGTCTGTTCGCGCTCGTCATGCCCACCACCAAGTCCCGCACCGCGGTGACGACCTACAGCATCTATTTCATCGATAAATATGATACATGGTGCGCTGCGTTTGCCTTGCTCGAAGAGGTCTCTGACACGGCTTGCGCCTACGCCCACAAACATCTCAACAAAGTCCGAGCCCGACATTGAGAAGAATGGCACGCCCGCTTCGCCAGCCACAGCCCGCGCAAGCAGAGTTTTGCCGGTTCCGGGAGGGCCAAGCAGAAGAGCGCCTTTTGGGATTTTTCCGCCAAGCTTCTGGAATTTGCCGGGTTCTTTGAGAAACTCAATTATCTCCTGGAGTTCTTCTTTTGCCTCATCGGCGCCTGCGACATCGCTGAAAGTCACTTTGGGCCGCTCATCGGTCATGAGTTTGGCCTTGCTCTTGCCGAAAGAGAAGATTCCCTTCGGCCCGGATGCGCCCTGCATCTGGCGAAGGAAAAAGAGCCAGACAAGAATGATAAGGATAAACGGAGCGAAGGACATTACGATCTGCCAGAAATCTATGCTCTGTTCTTTTGCGATAATTTTGACGCCGCTCTGTTCGAGTCGGTTAACCAGTTCATAGTTGTTATCCGCAAATGGGATCCTTGTCTTGAAAATAGCTGCGGCTTCAGCGACTTTGGAATTGGGAAATACTTTCGGTTTGAAGAGTTTTCCTTCCACAGCGCGTTCAGCAAATGTGACTTCGGAAACATTGTGTGCGGCAACCTCGCCCAGAAATTCACTATAATTGATTTCGGCCTGCTGAGTATTAAATTTGTTCATGTATGAATACAGGAGAACCACACTCAGTATCATTGCCAGCCAGAAAATAAATGACCGACCCATACCTCGGAATTTCATAGGACCAGTGGGGGGACCGCTTTTACCGCGATTTTTATCTGGTTGACGATCGCGGCCAGTATCAGGATTCTTCACTTGTGCTCCATATTAGAAGTTGTGTCGATGTGCTGATTCCGTTGGAGAAATGCGCCTAATGTACTAAATCCCTGCACTGTCGACATATTCGTTAACATTATACTCTGTTATGCTGTTTTTAATGGTCTACAAGGCGGCCAATAAACGGAAGATTACGATATTGTTGAGTATTATCAAGACCGAAACCGATGACGAAATCATTACCTATCGCAAATCCCTTGTATTTTATATCGACTGTCGCGCGTCGGCTCGACGGTTTATCTAATAATGTAACAATTGATACCGATGCCGGTTCCATTTTTCTCAATTTCTCGGCGATGACTGCGATGGTCTTGCCTGATTCCACAATACCTTCCACCATTAAGACATGCCGGCCTTTAAGTGGTATACTGACTCCGCCGCCAAGGATTACGTCCTCCTCCTGACGTATGCCTTTCCTGTACGAAGCCGCGGAAATGAATTCAATTTCTGTGGGCAGGCTGATCTGTCGCATGAGGTCGGCAAGAAAGACCAGACAACCTTTGAGCACACCAACCAAAACCAGCGATTGTCCGGCATAGTCACGGCTTATCTCCGTGCCCAGTTCGGCTATTCGCCGGGCAATGCGATCCTGGTCGAGAAGCAATTCAAAGGGTTTGGTGTTGCTTTGTTTTGATGAGAGAGTTTTCAATGACAAACGCTTCCTTTGTTCGGACAGTTACCTTTACGCGTTCAGCTATTTCAAATCCAACCAACCAGACAATCCCAGCCCGGTCGCAAACGACAACGACCTCATCTCGAAAGGGCCGCGCTATTTTCTTATCAGTGAGATAATCACCGATTTTTTTATTTCCCGCCATACCCAACGGACGAAACTTGTCTCCGGGCCGGAACGACCGGACTTCAAGGGGCAGCGCAAGCGCCGCACCGTCGACAAAAACCTTCCTGGCCCTCCGCTTTTTTTGTACCGCGTTGCCAACAGAAGTCGTGCGCGAAGCCTTGATTTTTATACCAAGCGATTCAAGTTCGCACCATGCGCCAAGTTCTAACTCAGAGGAAAACTTGGCTGTCTTAGGCTGCCAAAGCAGAAGTTTTTTGCTTCCTCCTTCGATTATCCGCGCCGCTTGGACGTGGCCAGGAAGGGAAAACTCAGCCCCTTCTCGTATAACGAAGTCTTCCAGGCGGTTTACAACCTCTCGCTCCGGCGGCAAATGTCTTGGCTCTAAGCGCTCAAGGCAATGCCGTAAAATTCGGCGGCGTATGGCTTTATGATACTTGTCAAAGCGTTGCAAATCAAGAAATAATTTAGCGCCAGGGGAAATGGTGAGTGTGTGACTTAAGGCCTTTTTGACTTCTGCCTCAAAGTACAACTCCTCTTCGGCTAAGAGATCCGCGGTATTGGCCAAAGCAGTGTCGATTTGCGGATTTAAATTTTTCCGAATCGAAGGTAAGAGCTGGTTCCGGATGAAATTTCGACTGAACTGAGAGTTGCTATTACTCTTATCGAGACAATATTCCAAACGGTTCGTCTTCAAATATGACAAAATCTCCACTTTCGTGACCTCAAAAAAAGGGCGGATAAAAACTCCGCGTCGTGCAGGGATACCGATAAGACCGGTTCGGCCTGCGCCGCGGATAAGTCGAAACAGGATTGTCTCGGCACGGTCGTCGAAGTGGTGTCCCAACGCGACTTTGGAGCAGCCAAGCTCAAAACCGAGGCGGGAAAATGTCTCATAACGGAAATCCCGGGCGGTTTCCTCTATTCCTTTTTTTATTTTTGCGGACAGGAGGGGAATATGCTCCGTCACAATAGTGAGAGGAATATGGAGTTTGTCGCAGAGATTTTGGCAAAATATTTCTTCCTTTTTTGCGGCGCGCGGCCGGATCAGGTGGTTGATATAGACCGCTTGTAGAGTGAGCGAAAATTCCGACCGAAGTTTCGTGAGAATATGAAGCAAGCCAACTGAATCCGGGCCGCCTGAGAGAGCGACCAGGACGGAATCTTCATTTCTGAGGAGATTCTTATCGGCAATGGTGGCTCGGACTTTTTGAAGAATATCCATACAGTGTACAAGATACGCAGTGGGGGGCTGTGTGAGAAGTCTTTGTTCTCTTCTGTTTTTGCGCTGTGAAAGGCAAGGCTTGACGATTCGTCTTTTTCCTTCTATACTCCCGGCTCAACTTTAGCACAGAAATGAAAAGAACATGCCGAATACTGCCGAGATGTACAAACAGCCCGTCGTCACACCGGAAATGGTCGCATCGCACGGGATTACCCCCGAAGAATATTCGATGATAAAGAAAAGTTTGGGTCGTGAGCCAAATTTCACCGAGTTAGGCATATTCAGCGTGATGTGGTCGGAACACTGTTCATATAAAAATTCTATAGCCCTGCTAAAAACGCTTCCCCGTGACGGCGAGCATCTTTTGGCCAAGGCTGGCGATGAAAACGCTGGCGCGATAGATATCGGCGACGGACTTGCGGTTGTTTTCAAAATTGAATCGCACAATCACCCATCGGCCATTGAACCCTATCAAGGGGCTGCTACTGGTGTGGGCGGGATTTTGCGCGATATTTTTACTATGGGCGCACGTCCCATCGCGGCGCTTAATTCGCTTCGGTTCGGCTCTCCCGATAACCCTCGAGTCAGGCATTTAATTGACGGGGTGGTGCGCGGTATCGGCGATTATGGAAATTCATTTGGTGTCCCCACTGTCGGAGGCGAAGTCTTTTTCGATGACTGCTATACCGGAAATCCACTGGTCAATGCGATGGCTGTCGGGCTTGTCAAAAATAACAAACTTGCCACAGCGGCGGCTTCGGGGGTCGGCAATCCGATTATGATTGTAGGTTCCAAAACGGGCCGGGATGGTATTCACGGCGCAACTTTTGCATCAGAAGAAATTAGCGAAAAATCAACCGAGAAAAGGCCTTCAGTCCAGATAGGCGATCCATTCACCGAGAAGCTTTTGCTCGAAGCCACACTCGAAATTATCGATCAGGATCTAATTGTGGGCATACAGGATATGGGAGCGGCCGGACTTACTTGTTCATCGTCGGAAATGTCAGCCAAAGGAAATGCCGGAATTGAAATCGAAATTGACAAAGTCCCGATACGAGAATCCAGAATGTCCCCTTACGAGATTTTACTCTCTGAGTCACAGGAGAGGATGCTGGTCTGTGTGAAGAAAGGGAAAGAAAGTGCTGTCAAAGCGGTTTTTGATAAATGGGGACTGGACTCGACCATTATCGGCAAAGTGACCGATGATGGCATGATGGACGTCAAACTGCACGGGGAAACTGTCGCGCGAATACCCTCGCACGACCTTGTGCTTGGCGGCGGCGCCCCGATTTATCATCGCGAAACAAAAAAGCCGGCCCATATTGAGGCACTGCACACAATCGATTTTACCAAATATCCTCTGACACAAAATTGGAATGAAACTCTGCTCACTTTGCTTTCTTCGCCAAATCTTTGCCATAAAGGGTGGGTGTTTGAGCAGTATGATACAATGGTTCGCACAAATACCGTTGTCGGTCCGGGCTCTGATGCCGCAGTTATCCGTCTGCGTAAGACGGATAAGGCGCTCGCAATGAAAACTGACTGCAATGCCCGCTATTGCTATCTCAATCCGAGATTCGGGGCTCAGATCGCAGTGGCTGAATCGGCCAGAAACATTGTTTGTTCTGGTGGACAGCCGCTGGGTGTGACCAACTGTCTTAATTTTGGAAATCCGTATAAACCCGAAGTCTACTACGCTTTCGCGGAAACCATCGCCGGTATGGGGGAGGCCTGCACTGTTTTCGGCACACCGGTAACCGGCGGGAATGTCTCGTTTTATAACGAAGACCCGACTCGCGCGGTTTTTCCCACCCCGACTATTGGCATGATTGGCCTTGTTAATCATCTTCGGGATATCACCACACTCTCGTTTAGAGATGAAGGAGATGTTATTCTCCTGCTTGGTGTAAACAGAGAAGAGCTTGGGGCATCGGAATACCTTCATTCGATACACAATGAGACCCGCGGCCCGGTCCCTCTGCTTGATCTGGCTTTTGAGAAAAAACTTCAGGATAGCGCCCTTGCCGCAATCAGACGCCAGCTTATTAAATCAGCCCATGATGTCAGCGATGGCGGACTTGCAATCGCCCTTGCGGAGTGCTGTATCGGAGATCGTGAGAGGCAAATCGGCGCGACAATAAGGCTCGACGATTCTTTGCGAGCCGATTGTCTGCTTTTCGGGGAGAGTCAGTCGAGGATTATTGTGACTTGCGAGCGCAATGACCTTGCGACCCTCTTTGAGCATTTTTCACTGACTAAAATTCCTGCTAAAGAAATAGGCCGGGTCGGGGGAGAGCGTTTGAAAATTAATTCTCTTATTGACCAGCCTCTGTCTGTGCTTTCAGAGGCATTTTACAATGCCATGCCGCGATTTATGGACAAGGTTGGGTGACGCGGCATCGCCGCCTCGTCTGTTTTTGCGTTTTTGGTTAATATATTGTCGTGTTTTTGCCCTTAGATCAGAGCTATATTGACAGGCATGGCTCTCTACATTTTTTCCGATGCCCATCTCGGCTCAAGCACTCCTGAGCATGAATCGCACAAAGTTGAGCAAATCGGAAAGCTTTTTGAAAAGGTAAAATCTGATGGCGATCGGCTCATCATTTTGGGGGATCTCTTTGATTTCTGGTTTGAGTACAAACATGCCATTCCCAAAGATCACCACGAGGTTCTTTTTATGATTCGCCAGTTGGTAAAGTCAGGCCTGCCGGTTGACTATGTCAGCGGCAATCATGACTTTTGGATCGGTGATTTTTTTGAAAAACAGCTTGGCGTGAAAGTTCATCGCGACCATCTTGAGATGACTTATCGCGGCAAAAAACTGTTTTTAATCCATGGCGACGGTTTGGCCAAAGCCGATGGAGGCTACCGCTTTTTACGGAGGATTCTCCGCAACCGGCTTAATATTCGGCTCTACCGTTTGTTGCCGACTGACTGGGCGATTCCGATTGCCAAAAGAGTATCTGGCACCTCGCGCAAGCATACTTCGCAGAGGGATCATTTGTTCGCGCCGGATTATCGGGCCTATGCGGAAAAGAAGATTGACGAAGGATATGACGCGGTATTTATTGCCCATCTTCATATACCGATTCGAGAAAATATCTCAAAAGGAGTGTACATAAATACCGGAGATTTCATTAGTCACTTCAGCTATGCCAAAGTGACTCAGGATACAATCAGTCTGGAATATATTATATGAAGTACCTGACTCTTACCCAGGCGGCAGAGATGCCCCAAAGCGAGTTTGTGGCATGGCTTGAAAAACGTGTCAGGCAAGCCGGTCTTGTTATCCATGGCCGGGATACACTCAAAAAGTACCCGGGCTCAATTCACTGGCATTTCACTTTCCCGGGCGGGAAAGGGACATTGGAAGCAACATACATTCCTTCGGAAAAACGGGGATGGCTGAGTTATCATGACAACCGCCGGGCTTGGTGGATAGATGATACCTTGCAAAAAATAACAGGCACCGCCAAATTCTAAATTAGGCGCTTTCTCGCTCGACATTTTCAGATACGATTTTGGCGTTGCGTTGAAGCCCTTCGAGCTTGGGTCTTGTCAGCGGAGTGCCGGCTGTCAGTTTGAGGAAGTCTTCACGCGATTGAAGACTTAGAATCTTTTCACTGTCGATAAACTCGCCGACTCCCGCGCCTGCCAGCAATTCACCATGCTTAGAAAGATTTGCCCGTCCGTTGTGGGGGCAAACATCCTGACAAATATCACAGCCAAAGAGATTATCTCCCATGAGTTTTGCAAGCGATTCCGGTATGTTGGCAGGTCGCTCTATAGTCAGGTATGAAATACATCTGGTCGAATCGATTACACCGTCCGCCACTATGGCGCCGGTCGGGCAAGCATCGATACAGCGGTTGCAGTCTCCGCACCGGCCATGATTGGCCGTTTGGGGATTATCGGGCTTCAATTCGAAGGTCGTGATAATCTCCGCTAGAAAAAAGTAGGAACCAAAACTCCGGTTGATGAGCATGGAGTTTTTGCCAATATAGCCAAGCCCGGCCTGGACAGCATAGGCGCGTTCGAGCATTGGGCCGTAGTCAACATACCATCGAAAGGCTTCGGCGGCGGTGGCTTCGTCAAGCCCGGAAAGATGAGTGAGTCGTGCGGCCAGCGCTTTAAGTTTTTTGGCGATGACTTTATGATAATCCCGGCCACGGGCGTATTTGGAAATTCGTCCGGCTGAAATTGGTTTCTCTTTGCTGTCCGGCTGATAGTAATTCAGGCCGAGCATGATAACAGAGTTTGCGCCGTTTAGAATTCTTTGTGGGTCAACACGTCGCTCTGGTTCTTTTTCAAGATAGGCCATCTCGCCATGAAAACGGTTATCGAGCCATGCGTTGAATCGCTGGGCAGCTTGAGGAATTGTCTGCGCGGAAGAAATCCCGCACAGATCAAATCCGACATCGAAAGCCGCCTGCTTTATCTGAATTGAAGACAACTCATTCATAGTAAAGAATTTATAGGAGAATCACGAAATGTGCCATGCTTATCTGACAGGACTTCATTTTTCAAAAACAAGCCTATAGAAACCGAAGAAAATTCGGTCAAATCAAGTGTCACCGAGGCCTGCTTAGTTATTGAGTGACATAAACTTAAATGGTGTAAATTTTAATTAGGAAGCTCTTGGTTTTTTTGCCGATATGAGATATATTGGAGTAGTATATTTGCAATAACACAAAGCGAGGATCGTCTATGCATACAATAAAAGCGCCAAACAAAACTGCCACTGGTTTCTCGCAAATCCCAGACAATCAGATTATTGATTTTGAAGGCGTATACGGCGCAAACCATTATGGCCGACTCGAGATGGTCGTGCGCAAAGCAAGCGGGGTCTGGCTGACCGATATCGAAGACCGTGAATATCTTGACTGCCTCGCGGCCTATTCTGCCGCGAACCAAGGTCATCACCACCCGCGCATTGTACAGGCTCTTGTCGATGCCTTGCAGGGGGAATATGCTTCGGTGATATCAAATGTCGTCTATACCGATCCGCTCGGCGTATTTCTCAAAAAGCTCGCGACAACCGTCCCACAGCTTGGTACGCGATTTGGCGACCATGGCAACAAAGTCCTGCTCAAAAATGGCGGAGTAGAGTCTTGCGAGACGGCAATCAAAGCCGCTCGATTCTATGGTTGGAAAACCAAAGGCATCCCCGATGGAAAACAGGAAGTCATAGTTTTCGAAAATAACTTCCATGGCCGCATGATTACGACTGTCTCTTACTCTTCATCGAAAAAATATAAGGAAGGTTTTGGTCCGCTCACGCCGGGCTTTGTGACCGTTCCGTATGGCGATCTCTCAGCGGTAGAAAAAGCAGTGAACAAAAACACCTGCGCAATCTGGGTTGAGCCGATGCAGGGCGAGGGCGGCATGTATCAGCCGCCGGCTGGATTCCTTCAAGGTCTTCGCGACCTCTGCGACAAACATGATATGCTCCTTCTTTTCGATGAAATCCAGGTAGGACTTGGACGTACCGGCAAAATGTTCTGCTTTGAACATGAGAATGTCGTGCCCGCCGGCATCACACTCGGCAAAGCCCTCTCAGGCGGACTTGTGCCCGTCTCGGCTTTTGTCTGCAACACAAAAGTTATGGACCTTGTATTCCAACCCGGACGCGATGGCTCAACGTACGGCGGCTATCCGTTGGCTTGTGTCGCCGGTATAGCCGCGCTTGACGTGCTCATAAACGATGACCTCCCGGGCCGGGCCGCGAAGATGGGGGCTATCCTCAGACGCAAAATTGAGACTATTGCAAGCCGGTCATCCCATGTCAAAGAAGTCCGCGGACGAGGTTTGTTTATTGGCATCGAAGTGCATGGCGGCGATGCTATGGTTTACTGCAAAAAACTGCTTGAACTTGGTATACTGGCAAATGACAGCCATGGCCACACAATCCGCATTTCTCCGCCATTGATTTTGGATGAAACGGACATTGATTATATTGCTGAACGTCTGGAAAAAATTCTGGTCGATTAGCAAAGCATCGGAGTATACATTCAAAAAGGCGGCCTGTTTTCACAGGCCGCCTTTTTTTATTTTGGGGAGGGTGCGCGCCTGTGACGGTGTTATACCACGTGACCGTCAGGTCACCCACCTGTGGCGGACTTCGGAAGCCTCAGCACCCACATCTTCGATGTGTGCAAGTTACTATGTTATCAAATAAATTGAGCCTGCCCGTTTCAAGGTGTAGTTTGTAGCGATAGTCGAACTACTCCAAACCCCTTTAGCAAGGAGGCTC
>JAWXAN010000005.1 GCA_034439475.1 Candidatus Zixiibacteriota bacterium | reverse complement strand
ATACTATCAAGCTCACGCTTGATAGAGCTAGTAAGCCGAACGGCCACTTTAGAAATAGAGTGGCCGTTTGTGTTTGTGGTGTGATCTTTCGGATGGTGCGGGCAGAGATTTTTGAATCCGCCAACAGAGGACAACCTGCACGAAGATGAAGATGGATTCTCCGCCTTCGGCGGACTGGAATGACATTGTAAGGGGTTCTCCGATATTCGTAGGTCAGTCCCGCCACAGCGGGCAGGCCGGTACCCAGTTTTGATATTCGTGCGGGGACGTTCCGGTCGCGCACAGTGTGGCCGTCAGGTCACCCGCCGTGAGCGGACTTCGGAAGCCTCAGCACTCACTCCTCGCTTTTCGCTCGAAGGTGACCAAGACCCGACGGAATAGAAAAGAAGACAGTCAGGCGGGGGCGCCTGACTGCACGGTGGTAAATCTGGTGCTAGCAGAGATTTTCGAATCCGCCAATGGAAGACAACCTGCACGAAGATGAAGATGGTTCCTAGCGTGCGCTGGGATGACAAGAGAAGAGAATCCACCACAGCGGACGGTGTGATCTTTCTTCCTTCAAAGCAAATACCCGCTCGCTAAAATAATTCCGTATGGCTGGCTACTTTCGTTGTATGTTTATCGGGATATGAATCTCATCATTCTCACCCAAACTGATGCCATAGGCAACGACCGCTACACGCTGACCGATCATCGTGCGGCACATATTCGCACCGTTCTCAAACGTGTGCTCGGTGAAACTGTCGAAATCGGAATCCTTAACAGCCTCCAAGGAAAAGCCGTCATCACACAGGTCAACGACTCATCTGTTATGCTGGAATGTCGGGAATGGTATTCCACACAGCAACCATTAGCGCCGACCGAAATCCTCTGCGCAATTCCGCGGCCTAAAACGCTCAAAAAAGTATTTGTAACCTGTGCCATGATGGGGGTCAATCGCCTACACCTTGTCCGCGCCTTCAAAACCGATAAAAGTTATTTTTGTAGTCCGCTTCTGCAACCTGAGAACGCCCTGCCGTATTTTATCGAAGGACTCAGCCTTGGAAAATTGACCCATCAGCCGGAGATTATCATCCACCCTCTTTTTCGGCCAGCTATCGAAGACTATTTTGCTATTTCTGAAGCGACGTCGGACATTGCCACAAACAGATTTCTGGCTGACTCGTCAAGTGGTCTGCATCTGGACAAAGTCTACAAGGCTAATCCAACAGAAAGCGCTCTTATTGCTATCGGGCCCGAAGGCGGCTGGGTCGAATTCGAGTCGACGCTTTTGCAGGAGGCGGGATTCCGAAAGTTCTCAATTGGGCCATGGACATTACGCGTGGAAACGGCGTTGACTTCGGCCCTCGCCCAACTCCAGCTCGTACGGCAGCTCTTTGAAAAGTAATTGACTGCCTCTTGCATGTTCCGCCGTTACAATGTATTTTTTATTCGTTAGACAATCAGACAACTCGAATAAAATCGAAGGACGCTGTGTTATGACTCTCAAACTACCGATCATCAGACTATCTCTCGCATCTCTGCTTGTTCTCATCTGCGGTTCTGTTTCAATGGGAATTGATAAAACCATGCCTGTCATTCCGCAACAATCCAAAAATATCTCCTCTCTCGATTGGCTGGTAGGGAAATGGACAGGCAAACAAGGTGAAACCCTCATCGGAGAGAGATGGGCGAAAACTGACAGTATGACTCTCACCGGCTCGGGCTTTATGATTAAGGGAAGTGACACAATTATCACTGAGATAACCCGCATGGTTGCCACAGATAGCGCGACCTATTTTGTTCCGAATGTCGCTGAAAACGAGGGCGAGGTGTTTTTTAGGCTCATAAGCTCAGACAGCGGCAGGTTTGTCTTTGAAAATCCTACTCATAATTTCCCCACCCGGGTTATCTACCTTCAAGTTGGCTCAGATTCCCTGTACGCCCGAATCGAAGGCATCAGCAAGGGAAAAGAGAAGGGAATCGACTATATCTATTCCCGACTCGGTAAGTAAGCATTTCCCATATCCTGCATGGTATAGCATCCGCGAAGGGAATTTGTCTTTACGGATGCTTTTTGCTATCTTGAGGCATGGGTCACAATGTCACGCAAAACTCCAAATCGATTGCAAGTATGAATCTGGATGCAATCCTCAAACCGCTTGAGGCTTTGGCCGATTGCACCTGTTGTCCTCGAAACTGTCATGCCGACCGCCTCGGCGGGAAATTTGGCTACTGCAACAGCGGAGCCGGGTTTTCTATTGGCTCAATTTGCGCCCATCGCGGCGAAGAGCCTGTGATTGTCGGCCAGCATGGCATTTGCAATATCTTTTTCTCGCGTTGCAATATGGGTTGCATTTACTGTCAGAACTGGCAGATAAGCCGCACCCGCGGCACGGTGCTTGATCAGACAATGACACTCGACCAAGTCTGCAACGAAATCGAAGTCATTCTCGACAGCGGTGTCAAGACAGTCGGATTTGTGTCGCCGTCGCATTTCATCCCCCAAGTTCATGTTATAATGAACGCCCTGCTGGCGCGCGGACGCAATCCGGTTTTTGTTTTCAACACAAGTTCATACGATAAACTCGACACGATCAAAGCTCTCGATGGAAAAATCGCTGTCTATCTCCCTGACCTGAAATATCTCGATGAACAGATGGGACGCGAGACATCCGACACCCCGGACTATCCCGAAATTGCCAAAGCCGCCATCAAGGAAATGTTTTATCAAAAAGGCTCGAATATTTTTATCGACGATGACGGCTATATTGAATCGGGGCTTATCATCCGCCACCTGGTATTGCCGGGCCGAGTCTCGAACAGCCTTGCGATTTTGCGATGGATAGCCGAAGAGCTTTCGCCGGGGGTGCATCTTTCGTTGATGTCACAGTACCATCCGACCGCGCGCGTGATAGGGCATCCTGATCTGGGACGGACGTTATTGCCTGAAGAATACGAAGAAGTCTTGGCCGAATTTGAGCGGCTCGGATTTTACAGAGGGTGGACGCAGGAGCTATCGAGCCCGACAAATTATAGACCCGATTTCAATTTCGACCACCCCTTCGAGCACTGACTGGGGGACTCAAAGTCGAGTGGCAATCTCAGTTCTCTTCTATTTAGTAGGTCAGTCCGCCACAGCGGACTGACGTCTTTTTACATGTGCGCGACAGAGACGTCCCGCACGAATATTTCCTGCCGCGGCGGACTGTGTATTCAGCGATTCTTTCTTCTATGTCATTCCCGTCCGCCAGTGGCGGAGGAATCCAGGGTAAATAGACGTGCAGGCCATCCTCCATTGGCGGATTCAAAAATCTCTGGCCTGCACAAACATTAAGATCACACCGCAAGCAGTGTGGTACAAGATACTATAGCAGACATCTCACAACTCGTCATTGCGAGTTTCGCT
>JAWXAN010000004.1 GCA_034439475.1 Candidatus Zixiibacteriota bacterium | reverse complement strand
CCCGTCCCCGTCAAAGTCGGCGGAAGGAACTGAAATAGGACTATCCCCCACCCCGTAATTCACCGCTGACGCAAAGGTCCCGTTGCCGTTGTTTTTCAGGATCGAGACATTGTAGGAAGAGAAATTCGCGACCGCCAGATCAGGTTTCCCGTCCCCGTCAAAGTCGGCGGATGTAACTGAAAAAGGATTAAGCCCCACCCCGTAATTCACCGCTGACGCAAAGGTCCCGTTGCCGTTGTTTTTCAAAATCGAGACATTGTTGGAATAGTGATTCGCGACCGCCAGATCAGGTTTCCCGTACCCGTCAAAGTCGGCGAATGTAACTGACCTAGGATTAAACCCCACCCCGTAACTCACCGCTGACGCAAAGGTCCCGTTGCCGTTGTTTTTCAGGATCGAGACAGTGTTGGAATTTACATTCGCGGTCGCCAGATCAGGTTTCCCGTCCCCGTCAAAGTCGGCGGATGTAACTGACCAGGGAGTGTTCCCCACCCCGTAATTCACCGCTGACGCAAAGGTCCCGTTGCCGTTGTTCTTCAGGATCGAGACACTGTTGGAAACTGCATTCGCGACCGCCAGATCAGGTTTCCCGTCACCGTCAAAGTCGGCGGATGTAACCGAATGGGGATAGTCCTCCACTTGATAATCTATGCGGGCGTCAAAGAGTGGTTCAAAAGCAAAAGCGTTGGAATAGGCCACCCCGCACAGCAAACAGTATGTGAGCAGACAGTATGTGAGCAGACAGTATGTCAGCAGTGAGCTATACTTCATGAGGCTATTTCCCCAATCCATCTTTAAGTTTTTGGTCTGTGTGCTACGTTTACAGTGTGTAAATGATAATAGATTTTCCAAATATGTCAAGAAGGGATATTTATAGCGGGAATTGTCTCTGTGGTGTCGGGCACCCCCTCCGATGGCGGGCAAGCACAGGGGGTTGCCCCTACGGAATATCGAAGGAATGTCGACGAAATATCGGATGTGCGGCATTGATAGAGTCGGTCTGTATTTGTAGGGGCAGGTCCCCGTGCCTGCCCTTATTTGTTCTGTGGCATCGGGCGCCGAATTCTTGGACCACACTGCTTGCGGTGGGTTCTAATATGTGGTGCAGTCCGAAGATGGCCTGCACGTCTATTTACCCTGGATTCCCGCGTTCGCGGGAATGACAAGACGTAGATGAACTGAGATGGTTACGGTTCCACCACTCCCTTCGGTCGCACCATTCCCTTTGGTCATTGCCGCGAGACTCCTCGCAACGACCCACTTATTAATGTCATACCGGTCCGCCGAGGCGGAGTAACCAGTGTTGATATTCGTGCGGGACGTCCCGGTCGCGCACCGGAGCGAAAAGAACTGAGATGGTTACGGTTCCACCACTCCCTTCGGTCGCACCATTCCCTTTGGTCATTGCCGCGTCGCGTCTGGGGAAGCCGCTCCTCGCGACGACAGGCAGGCTACTATCTCAGGCGGCTTAATTCATCAATCCCCCCTTTTCAAATCAACTCAATTTTTGTATACTCACGCTGTATAATTTCTATGGGAGAATAAACTATGTGTCCTGTAACTATGCCCGCGACAAAGAGCGCAATCACCATCGCCGACCTGCCTGACCTTCTTCTTGGAGGCTCCACCCAGGTCCCGACGCTCAATGGCCCCAAACGATATATCAATTTCGATAATGCGGCTTCGACTCCGACCTTTCAACCTATAGCGAATGCCGTGCAGGAGTTTCTCAAATGGTACTCCAATGTCCACCGAGGCACCGGATTCAAATCCCAGCTTTCAAGCTGGGCATTCGAGGAGTCGCGCGACCTTGTCGCCAAATTTGTCGGGGCGGATTTGTCGACGCAGGTTGTTCTCTTCACCAAAAATGCCACCGAAGCCATCAACAAATTGGCCCACCGGATTATTCTCAATAAAGATGATATTATACTCACAACACTCATGGAGCATCATTCCAATGAACTGCCCTGGCGGCGGGTAGGGCAGGTTCATCATATCGGCGTCAATGACAACGGAACGATTTCGCATGAGGATTTCAAGGAAAAACTAAAACAGTTTGGAAGCCGGGTGAAGCTTGTGGCGATAACCGGCGCTTCAAATGTAACCGGCTATATCAACGACCTTGATTTTTTTGCCGCCGAAACGCACAAAGTCGGCGCGAAGATTTTAATAGATGGCGCACAGCTTGTTCCGCACCGGCCGATAGATATGAAACCGGCCGACCCGGTTCATATGATAGACTATCTGGTTTTTTCTGCCCACAAGATGTATGCCCCGTTCGGTGTCGGCGTGTTGGTGAGTGACAAAAAGACGTTCGAATTGGGCGAGCCGGAGAATGTCGGCGGAGGCGTTGTTGATATTGTGACGATGGAAGAGGCCTATTGGGCGGACTTGCCGGACAAAGAAGAGGCTGGCACTCCGGATATTATCGGCGTGGTCGCGCTCGGCAAAGCAATCAAGCTTTTTCAAGAGATAGGCTGGGAGACCATTATCAGGCATGAAGCCGAACTGACCAAATACGCCCTGACCCGACTTAAAAAAATCCATGGGGTTCTTCTCTTCGGGGATACTGACCCGTCAAACTCGGCAAACCGGCTCGGAGTGATATCTATGAACATCTCCAAAATCCCACATTCGCTCGCCGCTGCCATACTGAGCTATGAAAGTGGGATCGGTGTCCGGTCAGGCTGTTTTTGCGCTCACTTGTATGTCAAATCCTTGTTGAAGTGCTCGGATGAACGGGCTGATGAAGTCGAAAAAGACATTCTGGCCCGTGACCGGTCGGATATTCCCGGCGCAATCCGAATGTCATTTGGCCTGTACAATACTACCGATGAAATAGATGTTTTCCTTGAGCAGATTGCCAAGATTGCATCTGGCTCGTATCACAAAGATTATGTTCTGGATATCGAAAGCGGTGAATACACACCGAGAGACTTTGAGCTGAAATTCCAGGACTACTTTTCATTTTAGCCGTACTATAATCTTCGCAAAGCAAGAAAAAGCCCGCAAGGTGTGCTCCTGCGGGCTTGAAAGTCTTCGAATAGAAGCTAATATTGAGACGTCGTATCAGCTTCTCAGTGCCTTGATCGGCTTTCAGGAAAACATGCTAATGCATTCATCAGGCAACATGACCGATATAGTTGTCTTGCTCTTCGGGAAGAATAAAAAACATTGGCATTGTAATAGTGAAAGAATTGGCGTTCGGCTCTTCGCTGCCATGATCTTGCACTCCCAATCCAGTCAAAGAAAGCCGGTCGCTTTCTCGCTCGATCTCTGCATCGGCAATGTGGTACATCTCATAAAATGAGTTGTTTCGGTTAATTCGTACTAATGCCATAAATCCTCCTTGTAAAGTCCCTGCGACAGAGAGCAAACACCGTACCGCTTTCTTCTTCTACATGCCCCAGAGCACAACGAATTTTAATTCATTCCCTTTAGTTAGAGGAGCGATTGTCTGCTCGCTCTTAGTTTTGAGACTCAAAGGATAGCTTTTCACCGCTTGTCATTGCAACCAGTTGCACTATAGCAGCAAATACAGTACCATCCACAGCGGTTCTGAGCATGTAACTTTTCACAAAGTGTAGCGGAATTGTAAATAGTATTTTCGATTTAGTCCTATTTAACTAAGCGCATGGCATGCGGCTCAATCTTTCAGGCGGTTGCAGTGCGTCTACTTTCAACCTAAAGAATGAAGATTTCAGCAATGCTTTTCTGTTCGTAAGAAACTGCTAGAAAAGTTCAATGATACCATCGCATATCTTCGATAGCTCCGAAGACTGGCGTGTATAACCCTGCGGGGTTCACATCGCTTTAGAAAAGGAGCTATCTTATGATTAAAATGTTGATTGGAAAGAAGGGGCTAAATCTGTGTCTTGGCTTATTTTTAGCGGCATCAGCCGCTTCGGTAAGTTCACAGACAACTGTGTATCAAGCGGATCCGTACTACGTCAGTCCGCTTGAGCAGAGTTACGGCGTTCGTGTTGGATTTGGCGTTGGTCCTGACCAATTTGTCTTTGGGCCATCTGCAGAAATTGGCCAGATTTTCGAGTATGCCTATTTTGCGCCAAGTCTTGACTTAGGCTTCGGCGACAATGCGACAGTAGTGGCGCTAAATCCGGATTTGCGGGTGAGGCTATTTTCTCCGCCCGGATCACAAGCAATTATATTTCTTGGG
This sequence comes from Candidatus Zixiibacteriota bacterium, assembly GCA_034439475.1. Lineage (NCBI taxonomy): Bacteria > Pseudomonadati > Candidatus Zixiibacteriota > Candidatus Zixiibacteriota bacterium. Next base: position 21,293 of record JAWXAN010000004.1, on the reverse strand, counting down.
GCCGGACCAAGTCTGGCCTTTGTTTCACCTCAAGGCGGCGATAACAAGACCGAGGTTGGCTTTTCGCTCACTGCCGGGTTGAAATTTCCGATGGGCGTCCAGAATTATTACGACATTGAAACCCGTATCGGTCTTGGCGATTTGCCTGAGGTTAAAGTCATGTTCGGACTTATGTTCGGTGGCCGTGAACATTCAGAAACAGACCGGGGTGTGTTGGATCAGAGCAGAAACAGATAAGTAACGCACGATAACAACTGCATGGCGCAGATGTCTATACATGGCGGGGTGTTTGTGAAAATAAGCGCCCCGCTGTTTTTTTGTTGGGTTGTTAGATGATCAAATGTTTGCTGACTCCAGTCCCCCCTACCCCATAAACGGATACCTATAATCCGTCGGAGGTGAGAAATTCTCTTTTATCGCGCGCGGCGATGTCCACCGGAGCATATTTTGTATGCCGCCCGCTTTATCATTTGTCCCCGATGCCCGTCCACCGCCAAACGGCTGTTGCCCGACAACGGCGCCGGTCGGTTTGTCGTTAATATAAAAGTTTCCTGCGGCATGGCGAAGTTTTCGCTCGGCAAAGGTTATCGCGGCGCGGTCGGTCGAGAAGATCGCTCCGGTGAGAGCGTACGGCGATGCGGTATCCACCAGTTCGAGCGTCTCCTCGAATTTTTTGTCATCATAGACATAGATGGTCATGACCGGCCCGAAGATTTCCTCTTTTATGAGTTTGAAAACTGGATTGGTTGTGACAACTACTGTCGGCGAGATAAAATACCCTTTGCTCTTATCATACGTGCCGCCGGCGAGAATCTCTGCCTCTTTGGAGTTTTTGGCGTAATCGATATATGCAGCGATGGCGTTGAAGGCGTTTTCGTCGATAACGGCATTCACAAAATTACCGAAATCTTCTGGATCCCCCATTCGCAGTTGTTTGACTTGATTTAACAGTAGAGGCTTCAGTTCCGGCCAGAGGGATTGTGGGATATATGCCCGCGAAGCCGCCGAGCATTTTTGACCTTGGTATTCAAAGGCCCCACGGAGAATGCCGGTTGAGAGCGCAGGAACACTGGCTGATGGGTGTGCGACAATGAAATCTTTGCCGCCAGTCTCGCCGACAACGCGAGGGTAGGCGCGATAGTTGGCGATGTTCTCACCGATAGACTTCCACATAGTTTGAAATGTTGCGGTCGAGCCGGTAAAGTGCACACCGGCAAGCGATTTGTGTTTGAGAGCTATATTTCCTGTCAGTGCGCCGGGCGCGAAAACCATATTGATGACACCGTCAGGAAGTCCCGCTTCGCGGAGAATATTCATAATAAAATACGATGTATAAATCGCGGTGTTGGCCGGTTTCCACAAGACGACATTTCCGAGCATCGCGGGCGCCGTCGGAAGATTGCCGTTTATCGACACAAAGTTAAACGGCGAGACAGCAAAAATAAATCCTTCGAGCGGACGGTGATCAAGCCTATCCCAAATACCGGGCGCGTTGGCGGGCTGAATCTGATAAATCTCTTGCATATAAAAAGCGTTGAACCGCCAGAAATCGACCAGCTCGCACACCGCGTCAATTTCAGCCTGGAAGATATTCTTTGAATGAGCAAGCATAGTTGCGGCATTCATAACATAGCGATACTTCCCTGCAAGCAATTCTGCCGCTTTAAGAAAAATCGCCGCACGGTGTTCCCAAGGCATATCGGCCCAATCATTTTGAGCGGCCAAAGCAGTCTCGATGGCTGAGTTTATTTCACTTTCACCGCCGAGATAGTAGTGTCCAAGCGTGAGTGCGATATTATGCGGCGACTTGATTGGTGTTTTCTTGCCAGAACGAATTTCTTTGCCATTGATGATCATGGGGATATCGATGGTTTGTGATTTGAGTTCTGCCAATGCGGTTTCGATTGCTTTGCGCTCAGGCGATCCGGGGGCGTAATTTCGGATAGGTTCGTTGTGTGGTGGCGGGACGCGATAAATGCCCATTAATTCCTCCGCTTATATATGTACAAAATCATGCTTTACAATGTAAACCGCCTTTGGAAATTCATCCAAACAATCTGGTTGCGGCTCTGTGACCAAGATAATACGGAGAAGTTTTGCACTTTTCAAGAGCAGAAGCGGCCGGGGCTGAGGTGTGTCCTTTTATTCTATCTGTATCTGTTGCTTTTCTTTGACATGTACCACACTGCTTGCGGTGTGATCTTATATGTCGTGCAGGCCACAGGTGGCCTGCACGACAATTTACCATGGATTACCCGCCGATGGCGGACCGGAATGACATTAATGGGGCTATGTGCTGTGGTATCGGGCGCCCCAAGCTGGGGATGCTATCCCTCGCCCAACACAAAAAAGATGAACTGAGATTGCTTCGTTGTTCCTAAGAAGTCACTCCTCGCAACGACTCATAGCTAATGTCATACCAGCGAAGGCCGATACCCAGTGTTAATCTTCGTGCAATCCGCCGCGACGGACTTCGGAACCTTAGCACCTATCCCTTCGTCCGCCTTGGCGGACTCAGGGATAGGCAAGACCCGACGGAACGAGGAAATATCATATAGTCACACCGCAAGCGGTGTGGTACAAGATAATTAATATCTCAGTAGATGACATCACAAAGTATCGCTCAAAGTATACCGGAAAAGCCTGTCTGGCATTTCATCACCCCAGTTGCGAAGATTCCTTTCCGTTCGTACTATGTAGCTGTGAATGATAAACGACGCGAAACAACTATAAAGCTGACAGCCGAAGTTACCTGCGCTGGCTGAGCCAGTAAACTTGGGCCAAAGTTTTTGGCCGATGCCTTGAGCGAGCTTCCGCAAACGGTTCACCCTGACCTGCTTGTCGGCTATAATACAGCCGATGATGCCGGGGTTTTTCGCATAAGCGAAAATCAGGCGCTCGTGCAGACGGTCGATTTTTTTCCGCCGATTGTGGATGATCCGTACCAGTTCGGGCAAATTGCCGCCGCGAATGCCCTGTCGGATATTTACGCTATGGGCGGTCGGCCTATAACTGCGCTTAATATTGTCGGCTTTCCTGTTTCTACATTGCCAAGCTGGGTGCTGACCGAGGTTCTTCGCGGAGGCAGCGAAAAAATTGCCGAATCGGGAGCCGTGCTTGTCGGCGGACATTCTATTAAAGATAAAGAACTCAAATACGGAGTTTCGGTCACTGGCCTTATTGACCCCAAACGGATAATTACGAATGCCGGCGCACAGATCGGCGATCTGCTCTTTCTGACCAAGGCGCTTGGGACAGGAATAATCTCGACCGGTATCAAACGAAATCTTGTGAGCGATGAACTCACCGCTCTTGTCATCACACAGATGGCCGCATTGAATAAGACAGCATCTGAACTCATGATAGAGCACAAAGCGACAGCCTCAACAGATATTACCGGATTCGGACTTTTGGGACATGCCTGTGAAATGGCAAACGGCTCAGGTCATACTATACGAATATTTGCAGGAGCGCTCCCGATTTTGCCCGATGCGCTTCGCCTCGCCAGTGAAGGCGTGTTGACCGGCGGCTCAAATGATAATCGTGAGTTCCTACAGGAAAAGGTAAGCCTCGCGTCAAGTCTTGAGCAGACAATGCAGGAGATACTCTACGACCCGCAGACATCGGGAGGGTTGTTGATTGCCATCCCTGCCGACCGGGCAAAAAGTTTCCGCGATGCTTTGAAGAAAAATAATTTGCCGGACAAAGTTGTTGGGCGAATCGAAAGGCGAGAAACGCAGCAGGCAAGTCTGATTATAGTCGAGAGTGGCGATGGCTCGGATATTGGGGCACTCTAAATTACTGCCGTTTCTTCTCATTGCAGTCATTTTTGCGGGCGCGCTCTTTTTTTGGCAATCTAAACTCGATCGTGATCCGCCGCTCTTCTTTTCCGGTCCCGGACAATCGCTGTCGACCGATCCATACATGTACACCTACCATGCCCGAAACAGTATCCTTTTCGACAATCCAAATCCTCTCGGCGATACGCGTTGGGCGCTCTTTCAACAATCCCTTGTTTCGGGTGCGTCTTATCTATGGATGTCGCTGACAGATGTTTCTCTCGTCGAATCGAAACGGGTGGGAGTTTTGCTTTCACTCGGCGCACTTCTGCTTTTTATTTTAGGGCTGACCAGAGATTTTAGCGGATGGACCATTGCCGCTTTCACAATATGCTACTGTGTCAATGCCGCATTGTTTACCTACGGCAGGCTTCCGTATCTTGAGAATGGACTCCTGTTTCTTTCGGCTTTGGCCTTTCTTGCGTATTCCAAATGGGGTGAAAGACGCTGGGGTATTGTGGCATCGGCGGCCGTGATTGCCATTGCCGCGCTCCATGGTAAACTGCTTGGCGCTCTCATGTTTCCGGCGCTCCTCGTGTCAGTTTTACTGTCGGACAGTCCGACCCGAACGAAAGATGCCATCTTCGCCACTCTTGGCTTTGTCGCCACCGGACTGATTTTTGGTTGGCTATTCTACGGCGGCCATTTGGATGCCCTGTCTTATTTCGCATCGGCTCAAACTGAGCGAGTGCAGGGATTTCCCGAAGGGCTGACTTCGCCCAAGGCATTCGTGGAGCATCTGATGGCGTTCGGATTCAGAAACAAAATGTATGTAACCAATCCTGATCTGCTGATCATGACCGTCTTTGGCCTCGGAGCGCTCTTTCTCTGGAGCGAAATATCGACAGACCAGCTTCGCCAGCTTCCACGCGCGAGTCGCTTTTCATTGTTCTGGATAATCATCGCTACTATCGCGCTCGCGCCGCTGACATATTCCCCGCACCGCTACAGCCTCTTTTTTGTGCCGGCGATAATTATTCTCTGTTTTACCGCGCTGGAGAAAACAATCGCAACAGAGAAACGCCCCGCATTTCTGTCAAATAAGTCAGCCGTCTTCGGCTTTGGATTTCTCGTCTGGCTCTTTATTATCAACAGCCCGATCAACGCCTTGTTGCTTGCTATACCCAATTTGAGTATGGGGACGCTGATATGGGTATCGTTACTGCCGACAGCGCTGATAACTTTTATTGTCTCCAAGATGAAAAAGCCGCAAACCGCAAAGAAATCCGCCACGGCGAACAAGTCCGCGAAAAAGCCTTTTTACACAAACGAGAAACGAGGCAGTCGAGGAAATGTGGCGGTTGCCATTTCAATAGTCGTTTTGTCGATTGTGGTCAATCTGGTCGTTCTGATATTTGCCTATCCGTTTGCGCAGAGCCGGAATATTGTCGAGGCCAATGCCGATCTGGGTGAGATTCTGAGCGAAGGAGCCGTGGTGTGCGGCCCCTATGCGACCACACTGACACTCGAAACCGGACACAAAGCGGTCATTTACTTTTTCGGCCAGACAGTCGACTATGACAGCCTTTTCACACAATTCCCGATTACCCATCTTGCAATAGAAAAATCAAATATCGCCCAGGCCGCAGAACTCTTTCCGAGGCTTGAAGGTATTCAGCCGATAACATCATTCTGGATTCAGGACAACAGTGTCCAGATTTATAATGTAAGCAAGCTTTTCGGCAATCCGCAGGCGATGAAATATCGTGAGTCTCCATTCGAAATCGCAAAAACATACCTCGATCAGCACAATCTCGCCAGCGCGGAGTTGGTTTTCCAGTCGTCACCGGGTCTTCTCATGACAAAATCCGGGGGATTGCTTATGGCTGAATTGCTTCGCAGAGGGAATAGACTGCAGGAGGCTTATGATGTTTTCGTGTCACTGGCTGGCCGGTATCCAACTGATTTTAGTGTTCAGCTCGAAGCTGGCCATTTTATTCAACGGCTTGGATTGACCAAAAACGACACTCGGCTCATTTCTCAGGCGAATAACCTGTTTTCCACGGCAGTCACATTAAATCCACTCAAATCGGAATATGCCCGAGACCTCTACAACCAGAATATCCGCGAGCTCTCCAAATAGGCAATTACCGCTTAATGTGATGTCAGTCCGCCGCGGCGGATGCCCGACACTCTTCAGACGCACGACCGGATTAACCAACCCCTGCAACTATTTTCAGTCAATCAATTTATTTGGGAAAATCAACCTTTCGGCACAAAAAACCGAATTCTAAGAAACTGTTTTCGCCCCCGAGACGTAGAACATCTATAGCATTAGACCTAATATCGATTACTTGGTCTTCAAACGACACGTCTTTATAGTGGAGAAGGGGGTTCATGGAAGTAAATCTCATTTATTCAAAAACTGACCCGAAACAACTGATGACTCGCAACTTTGTTATCGACTACATTCGTGACCGGGGGGTTTTGGCTACAGTCAACGAACAGGAACAACCCGTTGCCTCCACAACTGTTATAATCGATGGTCATCGGATCACAGAAGCCAATCACGAAGGTTCTCGTGCTACATCGCGTGTCGGACCTAACTTGGACCTCATTGCATTAGCTTTAGAGAGACATTGTTGGTGCTTGTAAGAGCGCCACTTGCCGAGGCTGTTTCTCGCTCCTGTATTTCTGCGTCTCGGTAAGTTTGGGTCTCAGCCTGCTATGTAAACCTTACTTTCGTCCTGCCGATTCTACGCTCCTGATTTGTTTATTCGATTTTGGCGGTATGGTTTTAATGATATAATGCCAATAGCGATATCGGCTTTCCCCACATTTTAGAAAACTGTGGCTGGTGTACGTTCCACCGCGGCGGACTTGAGAGCCTTCTGCATCAGCTTACCTTTGATGAGTCGTTGCGAGGAGTAACTTCTTAGGAACGACCCTCCACGGCGGGCAGGCGCGGGAATCTCAGTTCATCTTCACTTAGTCCCGTAGCGATTCCACCGAGGCGGACCGCTGTTTCAGCGATTCGTTATTCTATGTCATTCCATTCAGCCAGGCGGAGAATTTATCTTCTCCGATATATAAGTAGGTCAGCGATCCTTGTGATCCTGACGTCCGATATTCGCCGAGATAAAGATCACACCGTCCGGATAAATGTCAGGGGTGTGCTACCCGAACAAAGAGAAGATGGACCCCCTAGCTTTCGCTGGAGTGACATTACGAATGGCATGTCGGGCAAGGGCGCCTGACACCATCGTTTGAGTCGGTGCGAGGAGCGGCTAACGTGGTTGCCCTACCTGCGACCAAATTCGAAACCCACCCTCACACTAACACTAACACTAACACTATCCTCTTCCCTCTCAGCACAACCGTTCCTTCTGCTTGGAGGGCTCCGGCGGCTTTCAGGACTTCGACTTCGTCACGACTCAACACTTCAGAGATGGTTTTGACCCGTACTGATTTTTTGCGGGTGAGTTGTCTGATTATCTCGCCTCTTATCTGGCGAAGTGAGCCATGGAATTTCGACTGAACCGATCGAGGCGGAATATTTGCGATCCGTCGCGGCAACACAAGCCGGCTGTAATCCATGAGGGCGTTATGCCAGTCGCGCGATCTCTTTTTAGGCAAAACCGTCAGTGCGATTTCCTCAAGCTCCTTCGCCGATATAGCCGGAGGAAGCTTTAGCTCGTGAATGAGCACTCGTCGGATATTTGTATCAATTGTCGCAATCGGTTTGTTGAAAGCGAAAATAAGTATCGCCCGCGATGTGTACAGCCCTATTCCCGGCAATGCCTGCAATTCTACCGGCGAAGACGGCAAGACACCATCGCACATGTCAACAATGTAGCGCGCCATGCGTCCAAGGTAGAGCGCGCGTCGATTGTATCCTAGTCCCGACCACTCATGCAGCAGCTCTCGCGTATTAGCTCTCGCCAGCGATTTCCAATTGGGCCACCTCGAAATCCATGCCTGATATTTGGGAATAACTCGCTCAACCTGAGTCTGCTGCAGCATTATCTCGGCGATGGCAATCCGGTACGGGTCAGTTGTCTTGCGCCACGGCAGTTTGCGCCCGTGTAAAGCATAGAACGAGAGAATCTTTTTGCGGAATGTTCGTATCTGATTCGATGTAAGGGATGCGCTGTCGTAATCCTGCTTAGTCAAGTTCAAGGCCATTGTCGATGCGAACTTTCAGGGCCGCACTCATACCAAATATCAGCGAAAGTATATGAGCGCCCTGTTCCCATGTCCAGGCTCGGGTATAAAAAACGGTGATGCAAAAGACGAACATCGCGATAAAAAGCGCGGCATTGACCTGGGTGGCCGCAGGGGAGAGCTTTGCTTTGAAATTACCGTAACTCGTTTTGAAGGCGCTGTAGACGATTGCCAGAAGCGCGATCCCGCCAAGCATCCCGCATTCGACCATATAATGCAAAAGAACATTGTGCGCCGACATCTGGCGGACGTAATACCAGAGCGGTTCGGCTTTTACCCCGGGCACGACTTCTTCTATGAGATGAAAATTGCCAAGCCCGATACCAAAAAATGGCGCTGTTAAAAATCCCTTAATGGCTGCAGTCCATAGAATTATCCTCAGCGCGATTGTTCCTTGCGGCTCAGATGCCGACTCGAAGAAATTTCCCATCCTCACCAGAAAACCAACAAAAATTGTATTACTGAAGACAAATATCAGTATGCTCGCGACCAATCCAATGAATATAACCTTTCGAAAACTTTTACCGATATGGGGGCTCTGTTCACGAGTTGCTTTGAGTTGACTGAAAATAAAAAGAGCGAGTATGGCCAGTATCACAGTTAGCAAAGGGGCGCGTGACTGGGTGGCGAATATCCCACCAAGCATTGTGACACAGCATAGACCGAAAAAAAACTGCTTTGAACGGGATTCAGCCCAGATCATGAATGCCATCGCCATCGGCAGGGCGGTCATGGCAAGGTATTCATACCCTAACCCCGATGGCCCAAACACGCGAAGTTTTCCGCCAGAACTGATAAAGATAAAACAGTTAAAGAGCGACAGCGCAGTGACCAGTCCAATATAGTACAGTAAAATTTTCCTGATATTTATCTCAAGGGCAATTCTAAACACAACCCGGAACATGATATAAATCAAAACAAGCCGCACAAGAGGCACAAGGCCAAGCTGTCTGTTGTGGGCAAAAACCAGCGAAATGGCCGCCGCGCCAATAAAGAAGACCAATGGGTAATCGAATGGCGTGCGTTCAAATTTAGTTTTTGTCCGCAAAAGCGAATCCATCAAAACCGCACCAAAAAGCAACAGGGCCGCAACGTCATACATATGAATAGCGAATCCGGTCATGTGAACAGGGAAATAGAAGCCCAGGGTCAGAAGATAGAGCAAGAGACACACCCTCGGCAGATTGAGCAAAACGAGCGCGGCCAGCCCCCCGATATAGACAAGACTCAGCATCGACTTGCCGATATAAAGCGCTCCCAGCGCGGGAGCGGCAAGTATCAGAAATATCAGGATGCTCTGTGCGATCGGCGAGCCAATGGCCGGCAATGCGGCGTGTGTCTTATTCACAGGGTAAATTGCTTCTTCATACAAAGCAAAGGTAACATGTTGGGAGCATCAAGGCAACGGCCACAGCCTGCGCTTCGCTGACCCACACTCTCAGAATTCTCTTGACAAACTCAGCTAAATCTTTATTTTATATACAGATAGGTAACCTGAACCTATCCCCTCACCTCTTTGTAAACTTCCGCCAAAAATATAGATATGATAAAAACATCCATTTTTGTAATACTCTAAACCAAGGAGAGTCCTATGAAAAACTCAGTCACCGTATTAGCTGTCGCGCTGATACTCATCTTTTCACTCGGCGGAGATCTTTCTGCCAGAAACCGTCCCTATACACCTGGACCGGATGTCATTACCGGCGGATCTGAAGGGGACGACCATCCCTGGGGCGGCGATGGATTAAGTGACGGCTCGGGAACAAGAAACACTTATACGTCTATTACGACTGGCGAAAAGGCTCCCACAATGGAAGCCGCAAATACGTTTAGCAACCCTATCGAACGATTTATTTATCGTGTTTTTTCACGCTGGTTTGTTGTCAGCGAACGAAATCATCGCTTCGAGCAGGCCCAAGGAAAGCGCTCAAAGAAATCCAACAGTGTCACCTTTGATATAGCTCTTCCAAGCCGGAAGGCGGCACAGTAATGGAAAAACATAAGGACAAGGGCATACCATTCGGCCAATCGATAGTCGACTACCTTCAGTCGCTTATAGATGCGCGGAATTTTGCTTTAGCGCTTGATTTTGTCGCGGCCAACCGTGCTGAAATCGAGGAAACGGGCGGAGTAAACGCGGGGAAATTCCTGCGTCTGGCCGCGATGGCCAATCTGGCATCGGGTAATCTGAGCGTTGCACTCAAAACCATTCGTGTGGCGCAAATCCATGCCTCAAAAGAAGGCGACAGCATCGCACTCGCTGAGGTCTTTCTTGTGCTGGGAAATATCCTTCGTGATATGACACACATGTCCGAGGCCCGGAAAGCCTATCGCGATGCCGAATCCATTTTCCGTCGCAACGACGCGCTTGAGGGCCAAAGCCGCGCCCTCAATCAGCTTGCTAACCTCTATTTCCGCCAAAGCGATTATTCCAATGCTCTTGGGACATTGCTTGATGCCGTCGGAATCGCGCGCCAGCTTGACGACAAAAAGAAGCTCGCCTTCATGATGGGCAACATCGGCCGTATCTATACCTTTACCGGTGATGTCGCTCAAGCCGAGCAGTATTTGAAGACCAACATCGAACTGTCAAGCGAACTTGCAGACATGCTCGAAGTTGCCAAAGCCTATCTTTCGCTGGGCTATCTCTATATGCAACAAGGAGAACACGTCAAGGCAGAAGAGGCTCTGGCATCGGCCTATCCCGGCATCATCGCATCCAACAGCCGCCGGGATGAAGTCATCTATAAAACCTATCTTGGCGAATTACACTATCGCATGGGCAAAAATGATGAAGCTCTTGTGATTTTGCACAGTGCCCTTGCCGAAGCCGATCAGATCGCTCCGGACTCAACCCTCGCTGGACGCGCCATGCGGCATATCGCGGAAATGTATGTCCGCGCTGAAAACTTCCGAATGGCTCAGCGCTTTATCACCAAAGCCGTTGTCATCATGGATCGCGCAGATGACAAAACTGAAAAAGGAGCTTTGCTCAAACTCAAAGCGCGTGTCGCGGAATCAGAAAATCGGCACGACGAAGGCCGCAAAGCGCTTCAGGAATCAATCGACCTCCTCGACCAGTCAGGAGTACTCTTTGAAAAAGCCGACGCACTTGTCGTAGCAGGCAAATCAGGACTTTTTGATAACCGTCAGCGCCTCATCTATCTCTTCCGCGCCGAGGAGTTCTACGCCCGTGCGAGAATGACTTTGAAACTCGAGGAAGTCGGACAACTGATCTCCTTGCGTGAAACTGGCCCGGTGGTTTCATCAAGCCAGCGACCTGCGCCAGATGCAAAGCCGGTTACATCCGATCTGGATTATTTGAGCTTGAACCCCGAGATAATTCGATTCAAGAAACAATTGCCGATGATTACCCGACCCGATTTGCCGATTTTGCTGACTGGCGAAACGGGGGTAGGCAAAGACCGCATGGCCCGTTATTACCACTCGATGGTCAGGCCGACAATGCCATTTGTGGCGATCAACTGCGCGTCGATTCCGGAAACTCTGCTTGAATCCGAGCTCTTTGGATATTCCAAAGGAGCATTTACCGGAGCAGATGGCAACAAGCAAGGCCTTTTTGTTGCGGCCAATGGCGGCATCCTCTTTTTAGATGAGATCGGAGACATGCCCCTGTCACTTCAAGCCAAACTTTTGGGCGTTCTCGAACGCAAAAAAGTCATGCCACTCGGATCGACAAAAGAGGTTTCGCTGGATATTATCATAGTGGCAGCCACAAACCAGCCTCTCGAAACTCTGGTGGAGCAGGGAAGGTTCCGGCGCGACCTGTACTATCGTCTGAGCGGTATTGCATTCCATATCCCGCCCTTGCGCGAACGGAAAGAAGACATTCCGCTCCTGCTCCAGCATATTATGCAGGAGCGCGGCCTGCTCAAAGCAGGTGAGTCACTCCCGACTGATTTGGTACGACGGTTCCTTGCTTACGACTGGCCGGGGAATATCCGTGAACTTCAAAACAAGATAAAGCGGCTTGAAGTCATGTCCCTACTTGTGGCTGAAGGAGATTTGGCCGAAGTCAGCCGGTCGGTATTCGAAGGCTCAATTCCTGTCACACAATCGGACAGTCTCTTTGACCGAGTCGAGGAATTTGAGCGGAAACTCATTGTTGAGGCGTTACTTGCGGCGCATGGCAACAAGAGCGAAGCTGCGCGGTTACTCGGCGTCCACGAGGCCACGGTGCGAACCAAACTCAAACGTTACGGCCTTGAGACGACAGGAGGCATGCTCAATTAGCTTATAGCGGTCAGCAGAGATGAAAATCTGCTAATGTTCGTTTAACAATACGATTTTTTCGTAGTTCTTCTTGGTAATGGTAAGTGTATGTAAAATATATGCTTACCATTTTTTTATTGGAATCTATTTCGTATTAATATACGACCTGATTGATGACACAATTTCGAGCCTCAGTTGAAAGTTTGAACTAAGCTTTTGATACGCATAGACATAACACAGCGATACGAGAATGTGGAGCATGTGGCACACACGTTGCTTTATATTGTTTTGTCATTTTTACTCCTGTGCGCAGTTGTTAGCGCAGGTCCTCTTTTCTCTGGTGTATGGCCGCCCGCATTCGAGGGGAGTGCGGGCGGTTAAAATTAACTGCTCCCAAATCACCCTTTCTTATGAGAATTAATTTGTTTTTGCATTGAGTTGTACTATTGTTACATACTTATGTCGTCATATGCATTAGGTCTCATCGAAACAAAAGGGCTGATCGCCGCAATCGAAGCATGCGATGCGGCCGCCAAAGCCGCCGCGGTTGTTATCTCTGCGGCCGAGCTTACCGATGCCGCATTAGTGACTATCAAAATCGAAGGGGAATTGGGAGCAGTGCAGGCTGCAGTTGAGGCGGGAGCACGCGCCGCCGCCAAAGTCGGCGAGGTAATTGCAGCCCATGTTATTCCCCGCCCCGATGATGAACTTGCCGCAATCACACCGCCTATACGGTATGTCTCCAATTACCACAAACAGGAAAAACGCCCGCGCTTCACCTATGACAATCTTGATTCGGGCAACAGAGCCTACAATGACCCTCAAACAAAACCTGCGCCAAAAAAACCCTCGGTTTCGGCCAACAGAGATACTTCGCGTGTGTCGAAAGAAAAGGTTCATGCCGCAGGTGATTCTCGCGGCGCGGTAGCGGTGAGCGCCGAAAAGAGCTTTGTGACACAGAAAAACATTGGCGAGACAGTGACTCTTGCGCATTTGGAGTCTCTCCCTGTTTCGCAACTCAGACAATTCGCCCGCTCACTTTCCGATTTACCAATACAAGGTCGACAGATTTCAATGGCGAACAAGCAGGAGCTTATCGAAGCCATCAAACAGATCCGCGAGTTAAAGTGATTTATGTTTATTGGTAGAGTTGTCGGATCGCTCTGGGCGACCCAGAAAACGGAAAATACTCGCGGTATAAAATTTCTCATCATCCAACCGCTTAACTTGAAAAAAGCTCCTAATACCGACACCGTCGTCGCCGCCGATGTGCTTGGCGCAGGCGAAGGGGAACTGGTCATGGTTGCCTACGGGCGCGCCGCTCGGCTTGCGGTGGGAAATGAAAACATGTCAATCGAAGCCGCAGTGACCGGTATAATCGATGCCTATGAAGTTATCCCTGAGCACTATCACGGCGATCTTGATCCCGAAAAGATTTCGTACAAAAAACGTCTCGCGTAGTATTCATCTCGTTGTAATTCCGTCGGGTGCAGAGCAGTACAAGCGCTGGTGCACGAGGCTCTTAAGTCCGCCCTTGCAACGACAGATTGTAATGTCACCCCAGCGGAAGCTGGGGTCTATCTTCTCTTTATTCAGGCACCACACTACTTGCGATGGGGCTTTTCGGGAAGGGAAGATGTCTAATAGCGTTTGACGACATACAGTTGGATTTAGATAATAGTCGATTATATATCATTCTTTCCTATCGCTAACGGCCGGAAATCAAGCGCCTTAAGCCAAGTGACCACATTTCTTGGTCATTCAGCTCAGAGAGTTTATCAAACACCAATTGTGCGAAATCTGAGACATCTATGAAATCAACAGGCTTTTCCACGTCTGATTTTGCTTCTTTACGCGCATTTTCCTCGATTCGATTGGTGGTAACAATAATTCCATTTTGACCAGGTTCCATTGAGTCACGCAATTGCTTCACTACCCATGGTTTTAGGTCACCGTAAGCCTCCCTGTCAAGTAGACAATTCGAAAGTAGAGTTTTCGGTGGTTTGCTGTTTGCTGAAGGCTGTGAGTGACTTGCCGTCCAAAACGTCGTGGGGGCGCCGTTCGTCGCAGGCAATCAGCCCCCCATAACGGGCTTTTTGGCGTGGATCGTCGAGCTCGAATTCCGGTGCGTTCATATCAATAAAAGTGCCGTCAAATAATATTTCACTAACCGAACAATTAGACAAGGACTTAACAATCATTTTTCATTAACAGGGGAGTTTTACAGTATCTCCTCAAACAAAAAAAAGACCGCAATGCGGTCTTTTTTATATATCAAAACTTGAGATCTGCGTTATTTCTTAAACGATTCCAGCGCCTCTTTGCGGCTGTCGTAGTGTTCAAACACCGTAATCAACCGCGTGATAGCCAGGATAGATTCAATCTTAGTAATATTGGCAAGTACCAGTCGTCCACCGGAGTTTTTGACGGTCGTCAGCGCCGAAATGAGCATGCCGAGTCCGACCGAGTTCATCCATTCCACACCGGCCAGATCGACGATGAAATTCATCTTCTTTTTGCCAATGTAATCGTGGATCTTTCCATGAAACTGGGCTGTCTCATCGCCGCCCATGATTTTTCCGGAAACATCAAGAATCACCACATCATTTTCGAGAGAGTCGTTAAATCGCATTGTATTACACCCTTGCTATCGATCGGTTTCTTTTCCAAATCATGTCTGTCCGGCTCTCAAGGCCGGAAATTCTATTCCTGACATTCGTCCAGAGACAGCCACCAAAATAGGCCGTGCGCCCGAAAAGAGCAAGCTTTTTTCATCGTCGGGCTTATGGGCAACAAAGTAACAGTTGCAGAGTCCAGTGACAGCTTTTACTATTATAAAGATGACTATACAGAAGTTAACAGAGACAATTACAGTTCGTGAAATTAAAAAATCGGACTGGTCGAATATTGAATCGCTCTTTGGAACCAAAGGAGCATGCGGCGGATGCTGGTGCATGCACTGGAGAACTCCCCAAGGCGGCAAAACATGGCTGGCCGTTCAAGGCGAACCGAACCGGATGGTGTTCCAGAAACTGGTGAACGACGGCAAAGCGCTTGGCATACTTGCTTTCGACGGCAAAACTCCTGTCGGCTGGTGCTCGTTTGGTATGCGCGCAGATTTTCCGCGAACCGAGACCGTTAAGGCATACAGGAGTTCCGATAATTCCGCCGAACAGAAAGCTGTCGAGCCAGTCTGGTCGATAAACTGTTTTTATTTGGCCAGCGGATTTCGCAATCGCGGTGTCAGCCAGATGCTTGCCAGTGCCGCAGTGACGGCCATCAAAAGCCGCAGAGGGCGCATCATAGAAGCTTATCCTGTGTCGCTTACCAAAGACGGTGAAAAACTTCCGGCGGCATTTTCATTTACGGGCGGTGAAATAATTTTCAAACGGCTCGGTTTCAAAGTAGCTCAGCGTCTCTCAGAATCCAGACCGCTTTACAAGCTGACTCTTCCATAAACCCATATGGGCGAATTGCCAGGCATGTTACACTTTCCCATAAGCGGCGTTGAGACCTATTGGTGGCTTCCGGTGGCTGTCGCCTTTCTCATCTCGACCTTGACATCGATGGGCGGGCTTTCAGGGGCGTTCATACTTCTGCCGTTTCAAGTCAGCTTTCTTGGATTTTCCGGACCGGGTGTGACTCCGACTAATTTATTGTACAACGTGATTTCGACTCCGAGCGGGGTGTGGCGCTTTCATCACGAACGCCGGATGGTCTGGTCACTTTCATGGACAATAATTATCGGCACGCTTCCGGGTGTTTTTCTTGGGGCGATTATCCGCACAACACTCCTACCCGATCCGGAATTATTTAAACTTTTTGTAGGCATTGTCCTTCTCTTTTTGGGTATTCGAATGAGTTACGATCTCTATAAAACAATGAGCCGCCCATCTGCGCCAAAAAGCGAAGGCATTGCTTTTCATGTTGTAAACAAGCAGTTTAATTTGACATCTATAGAATATGAATTCAATGGGAGAAGCTATTCAGTAAAGACGTGGAAAATTATTGGTGTGTCATTCGTAGTCGGCATTATCGGGGGAACCTACGGCATCGGCGGAGCGGCGATTATTGTGCCATTTTTGGTGGGAGTATTCGGTCTCCCGATCCATACTGTTGCTGGCGCGGCATTGCTTGGAAATTTCATGACGTCGATAGCGGGTGTTCTGTTTTATTTATATCTTGATGCCGTAAATGACAATGCCACAGAGCCAATCAGACCCGATTGGCTTCTCGGGATTTTATTGGGAATTGGCGGAGCGATGGGGACGTATGTCGGCGCCCGACTCCAGCGCTACGTCTCGGCCCTTGCAATCACAGGACTTGTTATAGTTGCCCTTCTCGGCATCGCGGTGTCATACATTATTGGTTTTCTATCGTAAATTAGCTACATCGTATATTCAGATACACCGCTGGTCAATGAGCGTGATGGATGCCCTAAACTGTCGGCCAACGCTTATTCTCATCGCCGGGCGGCAGCTGCGGAGGGACTGCGTGCGATGACTTGCCGACAAAATAACCGAGAAAAAATCCGGCTCCGAAAATAATCGCGAAAAAAACTATTCGTCCCATTTGTACCAATTCCTTCGATTAAAAATGTTGTCTCATCTGTGTTCTAATCACACCCGTATCGGCATTATAACGAACGGCCAGGCGCGGTTGTAGAATTTGCGCTGAAGCGTAAATACAAAATAATTATGCAGCCATCGTGTAATAAATGTTTCCTTCGGAAAAACAATCTGTCCGCCAAAAAATACAGCATTTGGATACTTCTGAAATAATTTTGGCGCGGCTTCCATTATCGCCCCGACAATATCATTGCCGATTGCTTCGACTCCAATAGCATGTGATCCGCGAAGCCGCATGTATCGGACATAGGGTTCAAGTTCCTGGCCGGTGTGTTCTTTCAGATTCTCTATTTCGGCTGTCCCTTTGAAATTGCCGGCATCGACGACACCGATATGAATAAACACAAAATTTTTGAAGGTCCCGCCGAAGGTACGGGGGATATTGAGCAATGTGTGCAGACCCAATCCGTTAAATCCGCTGACCGCCATGATTGCCGTTTTGCCGGTCGGATCATACGGAGGATTTGAAATTGAGTGGATATTATCAGACTTTATTTTTTGCGCGACTTCGTTTTGAACGGTCTCAACCAAAGCGTCGAGACGTTTGAGCAACACGGCGGTTTTACGGTAATGACGTTTTATTAAAAGCGCGACTACAATAAGTGATCCGGTCACGACAAAAGTCAGCCAGGCTCCTTCGCGAAACTTAATAAATATAACTGAGACCAAAATAGCGAAACATATTGTAAGTCCCGCGCCATTGATACTGATTCTCTTTTTCCAGTCAGAGACTGTCTTTCGGCACATCCACCAATGGCGTACCATGCCAAGCTGGGAAAGAACAAATGTGACAAACACGTTTATGGAGTAGAGCACCACCAGATGACTCACAGATCCGCCTGTGACAAGAAGCATGATAAGGGCTGTGCCGCCCATGAAGAGGACACCGTTCTGGGTTACAAATCGGTCATTGAGCGCAGAGAACCGGGCCGGGAACCATTTATCAAGCGCCATACTTGACAACACGCGAGGGCCGCCGATCATTCCTGTTTCTGCCGCAACCAAGAGGAGCGCGGCCTCAGAAACCAAGGCCGTAATGACAAACGGCCGTGACCAGGTTTCTCCCCAGAGGGCGCTCATTCGTTCGAAGAGCACAGCGTTGAGAGTTTTCCCTTCTTCTATTTGTACATGGTACAACAGGTATGCCACAACCAATCCGACAACCGTGATGGCCAGCGAAGCGGCAATGAGGACCATAGCCTTTTTTGCCGTTGCCACACGCGGCTCGCGGAGATCTCCGACACCATTGCTGACCGCCTCGATCCCAGTGTATGTACCCGCTCCAAGTGAAAATGCCCTCATGAAAAGAAAGAGAATGCCCAGCAGGCCGACCTCGGCATGCAAACGAGAGACATCGGTCATTGTCTCGCTCACTATAGTCGGCAGTTCGCTGGCATGGGTGGCAAAAGCATAGATAATCACAAAGGCATGGGTCAGAACGAAAACGATAAAGATCGGAATAAGGGGTATTACTGATTCCCTCAATCCGCGAAGATTCAGAATAGTCAGACCAAGTACGCCAACCGCCGCAGACTGCAGCTTGATTGACTGCCAATCAATGGGCAAAAGACTAAAAAAGGCATCGGTGCCGCTGGCGACCGATATAGTTATGGTGAGAATATAATCGACTATAAGAGCGCACCCGGCAATCATTCCGACACTGGGGGAAATCATTTTTGTCGCGACAAGATAGCCGCCTCCTCCGGTAGGAAAGGCTTCGATAATTTGCGAATAACTCGCGCTAATAATCAGAATAGTGATTCCGCTGGCAATCGCAACGAAGATTGCAAGGTAGACATGTTCACCGAGAGCGAGGAAGGCTTCCGATGGCCCGTAGCTTGACGATGAAAGGCCGTCGGATCCAAGAGCTATCCAGGCAAGAAAAGCTGTAAGCGACATGCTGTGGAACAACTTTTTATCCTGAATATTGCGGGATCTTCCGATGAAGATATTTTTGACTCTCTTTAAAAAAGAAAGTTCCTGCTGGTCATCCTGCTGTGGTTTTGCCATACCCTCTTTCAGCCGCTCGTTTTCATCATATTAGTTATAGTACATACACGAGGGGACAATAACATGGAAGTAAAAAAGCACATGAGTTGGAGTCAACTCGCGCAAAGAATTTTCTTGAGTCGGCCCGAAAAGACCAAAGGAAACAAACAGCCGCAAAAGTCTCGATTGAGACTTGTTTTATAGTTTGGTGCGTACATTGGCGGAGAGGATATATCGCGGCGAAACCGATGTCAACCGGCTTTTTTCTTTTCACCGCGCATGACGAGCTTCGGCTGGGCGCCTTTTGTTACCGTTTCTTCGGTGACAACAACTTCGGCTATATCGGGATTTGATGGTATTTCAAACATCACACCAAGCATTGCCTTTTCAAAAATTGAGCGCAAAGCTCTTGCGCCGGTTTTTCTCTCAGTAGCAATTTTGACTGCGGCATGCAATGCGGCCGGTTCAAAGGTGAGCTTCACACCTTCCATTTCGAGCAACTGGGCGTATTGTTTGGTGAGCGCATTTTTAGGCTCGGTCAAAATGCTCAGTAAGGCCCCGGCATCGAGCGGTCTGAGCGCGGCAGTAACCGGAAGGCGTCCTACAAGTTCAGGAATAAGACCGAACTCAATGAGATCAGACGGAGTGATATGATCTAAAATTGTCGGATCGGTTGAAGTCACATTTTTCTTGTCCACTCCGAATCCTACAACTTTGCTACCGAGACGACGCGCGATAACTTTTTCTAATCCGTCAAATGCCCCGCCGCAGATAAAAAGTATATTGGTGGTGTCGATATGCACAAACGCTTGCTCGGGATGTTTGCGTCCCCCTTTAGGCGGGATATTGGCAATAGTGCCTTCGAGAATTTTCAACAAACCCTGCTGCACGCCTTCGCCCGAGACATCGCGGGTGATTGATGGATTGCCGTCTTTGCGCGATATTTTGTCGATTTCATCGATGTAGATAATTCCTCGCTCGGTTTTTTGGGCGTTGAAATTCGATGCCTGAAACAGGCGCACGAGAATATTTTCCACATCTTCGCCGACATAACCGGCTTCGGTAAGCACCGTCGCATCGGCGATAGTGAAGGGGACTTTCAAAAATTTCGCAAGTGAGCGAGCGATGAGAGTTTTGCCCGTGCCAGTTGGCCCTAAGAGCAGGATGTTTGATTTTTCAAGCTCAACTTGTTCGCCGGTGGCTCCCAAGCGTCCCTTGCCGCGCAATTTAATCTGGTGATTTATTCTCTTATAGTGGTTATAAACCGCAACCGAAACAGTACGCTTGGCTTCTTCCTGACCAATAACATAGCTATCGAGAAAGCTTTTAATTTCGGCCGGCCGGGCGAGATTTTGAAGTTCGTCAGTCGGGCTCTCTTCGGGCTGATTCTGCAAAAGATCAGCACACAGGACGACACACTCATTGCAGATATATGACTCATGTCCGGAGAAAAGACGTTTCACTTGGCCGTACGCTTTTCCGCAGAAAGAGCAACGCTGGGGTTGACGCGGGTTATTTGTTTCGTTTGTCATATCTCTGTTTTCACCTTTTTTCAGGTTTTCTACCCTATGATACGGTGAGCTCCGGACAAATGATATAGAAAGTCATATACTGGTAATTCCCACTATCCATTACTTATTATAGTAAAGACAAAGGGACTAAGCGACTGGAATTTTTTTTTCCTGCCGTTCGAATTCGTAGACTTTATCGATGAGCCCGTATTTCCGCGAATCTTCGGCGCTCATAAAATAATTGCGGTCTGTGTCTTTTTCAATTCGCTCAATTGGCTGGCCAGTATGTTTAACGAGCAGTTCATTGAGGCGTCTTTTTGTGCGTAAAAACTCTTCGGTCATAATCACAATGTCCGAAACCTGCCCCTGTGTGCCGGCAAGCGGCTGGTGGATCATCATGCGGCTATTAGGAAGCGCGGCGCGTTTGCCCGGTGCCCCGGCAGCAAGAAGAAATGCCCCCATTGAGGCCGCCATCCCCATGCAGGTCGTTGCCACTTCGGGCTTTATGAACTGCATAGTATCATAAATCGCCATGCCGGCAGTCACCGAACCACCCGGCGAATTGATATAGATAAAGATATCCTTGTCCGGATCCTCGGCTTCAAGAAACAAAAGCTGGGCGATAACCAGATTGGCGATAGAGTCATCGATCTGCGTCCCTATGAAAATAATTCTATCTTTGAGCAATCGGGAAAAAATATCATAGGCGCGCTCGCCGCGTCCGGTCTGCTCAACCACCATAGGCACTAAATGTGCAATTGCGAAATTGTCTTTCATCAAATCCTTCTCTTTCGGCGAAAAAACCGCCATATCACAAAACTCACTACATTACTTCTTAACCGGAATTTTTGCCGCAGAGTTTACAAGAAAATCCAATGTTTTCTCTTCGCGCATCGATTCACGCAATCCTTTTGTCTTTCCGGATCGAT
>JAWXAN010000003.1 GCA_034439475.1 Candidatus Zixiibacteriota bacterium | reverse complement strand
GGTACTGCACCTGTCGATATTTCTGATCTCACTGCGCTCATCGATCATCTCTTTATTTCGCTGGCTCCGACGGCGGCGTGTCAGTGAGGTAAGACGTCATGATCGTTCGCCATGGAAAACCGTAGCGGATGACCTGCGAATATCGGAGAAGATGGATTCCAGTTTTCACTGGAATGACAAAATAGAAAGCTGACTGCACTTCTTAATTCTTCGTACACGCCGTCCTCCATTGGCGGATTAGAAAATCTCTGCCTGCACCAGAGAGAAGAGAATATGAGATTGCCGTGTCGCTCCTCGCAACGATAGGAATGGGTGATTGGCTTTGAGTCTTGCACTCCACTCTGCAATCAGCGGACCGTTTGTCTGTGATTTTCGGTTGTCTACAATCGCCTAAGTTAAAACTGTACTTTCCCGTTCTGGCAATCTTTCTTGCTCACATGAAAGGAAGCGCGCTCCATCATGTCCAGACTCTATAAGTATGCCGCTCTCGGCGCACTCATAATGTTGACTGCGGGCTGCTTCTCATCGCGCATGAAGGCGCTCTATGAAAGCGTCAAAGACCCCATGTTCAAGTTCAACGATCAGAAGTCTATCGGGTTCATCTCTATTTATTGGCATAAAAGCCGTGTCCACGAACGAACCATCCTTACGCAACAGCAGCAAAAAGACCTCTTCGGCGGTGTACTCACAAACGTCAAAAAGGAGCAGATTTTCTGGGAGCGGGGAGGCCCGGCCGAACTGACACAGCTTCAGGAAAAACAGATGTTCGGCTATTTCCAATCTGAGTTTAATTCACGGGGTTACCAAACGAGCTACATTTTCAAAAGGAAAAAGCCTGTGGTTGCCGCCAACCCGGATTCGACAGCGCAGGTGCTTTCTCAAGAGAATGAGACTGACGAATACACAAACGAAGACGCAAAAAGTCTGACTGATAAGGCCAAAGACAGCATTTTCCACGACTTTTATATACCGCTGAAAACCGACAAAGATTTGGCCGACAGCATCCATGTTATTTACGAAGGCGAAAATTCTCCCGATCTCATCTTTCAGACTTACTTCTGGCAGTTGAGCGGGACACTGGTAAAATCCCGAGTCGCAAGTCCTCGGGGGTATTCCAGCGAGTCGAACAGCGGCGATAGACGCACCGCCCTCTATATTTGGGTCGATGTTTGGGCTGAGAAGCCGGATTACAAAAACCATGTCTGGTCAGGCGCAATTATTCGCGCAAGCAAAAAGGCAAATCTCAAAGAGCAAGCCGCAGATATGATTGCCGATTTGTTGCAAAGCCAGAGCTTTCCATTCTCACATCCCACTGACACACTGCCCCAGCTTTCAAAACAATAAATTGTGTATGGCAAAAAAACGGCCAAAGCATAGTTCGCTTTGGCCGCCTACTCTCTGAACAATCAATTCTTACAGATCGGCGAGTTTCAATTCCATATCGGCGTTGCTCCACTGCGATTCATAAGCAGCCAAGGCTTTTTGTGAGTCTTCATCTCGTCCCATTTTTGAAAGGGCATGATGCAAACCAAATAATGAACGGGCATTATTGGGATGTTTTTTTAGATCCAATTGAAAGACCGCGGCTGCTTGTTCATATTTCTCAGCGGCGAGCAGCGCTCCTCCGAGCGATTCACGTGAGGTAATATAGAAGCTCTCCGGTTCGTCGTAATACAGCGTGTCCTGAGCCGACACCGCTCTCTGATAGGCCGCGATAGATCTGTCATACTTCTTGTCTGCTGAAGCAATTTTTCCATCCATAAGATGGCGGGCGACTTCGTAGACCGAATGGGCGTTATTTACACTAAATGTTCTATCAGCAGGAATGGTTGCGATAAGTTTTTCGAAAGCCATCTGCTCCCCTTTCGCCCCCTCAATATTTCCTTTGCTGGCATGGGCCATCGCTCGCGCGAAATGCCACATGGCAGTGGTTGAGAGCAGAATGCTGTCCGGTTTTGGGACCGCGAGAATATCATTCCATTTGTATCCGCGGATTTGAATAAGCAACGGGGTGGCCGCAAACGATTCGATCATGGCCATCTCTTTGGCGATGGGCAGGACATGTTTATAGACTTCGTCGGCATACCCTTTGGCATCGCTGTATTGTCCCTGTAACGCCCGTCCAACAGCATAAAACTGCGCGTTGTGGGTGTAATACATCATAGGATAAACCGAAGGCTCTTTCAGGTAAATACTGTCTGTTTTCACTGCAATCGCATTCTGACGGGAGGCTGATTCATAGTCGCCGATACGCATGTAGATATGAGCCGGCATATGTACCAGATGTCCTGCGCCCGGCGCAAGCGTTTCAAGCGCTTTCGCGGCTTTCATTCCCTTTTCTGGAGTTTTTGAGGCTTCGATAGCATGTATATAGTAATGATTCAAGCCTATATGGTTTGGATATTTCTCGAGTGCCCCCTCGAGAGCGGCTACCGCTTCAGGCGTACCTTCAATTGGCTCATTGTCGAGGGTGTATAAACGCCATGGATTTAAAAGCATGATGCTCTCGGCATACATCGTTGCAACATGCGGGTCATCGGGATACGTTCGGGCGACTGTGGTCATTTCATTTCTGTAGTCCATGTCTGCTTTTTTCAAATCAGCCTTAGGACCGCTAGGGTAGCGAACAACCATAGCCGTAATCAGAGCCCTTTCCATGGCCGATGTTTTGTCGGTGAGCTTCAGAGCTTTTTGAATTTCCGTATGCGCCTGCACACTTCGCGCCGAATCAATCGGGATATTGTAATTTGGACCCGAGGCATATGCTATTCCCCAGTGAGCCATCGCGAGGTTCGGATCAAGTTCCAATGCACGACGGAACGACCGGATAGCTTCGTCATGATGGAAACCAAAAATAAAGGACATACCCTGATCAAAAAAACACTGCGCCTCTTTGTTGTCGGTGCTGACAGGAAATGAAATATCCCCCAGACCTGATATGAGTTTAATGGGATTGGCATCGTAGTAGACTTTCCCTTTTTCGCAGGTCTCGCAGGCGTATGCGGAACCCAATCCGCCAAAACAAACGTAGAAACCCAATCCGAGCGCGACAACTCCGCGGTAGATTCGTTTGCTCACTTTTTTCTCCTATCTATTTAAATTATAGCGAATCGATACTTACACACTTCTGTAAAGAAAAAGACTGCAGAGGCGCTGTCAACTACAAAGATTGGGACAAGGCTCCCATACTTGCATTACAGCCGGCCGCTCGTATTTCCAATCGATATCCCCTCCACAAGCACCGAATCCGGCCTCGAGAGCGTATAGGCTACAGCGTCAGCTACCTCTTTCGGATTCATCATTTTTTCGCGGGGCCAGTTTCCCTCGAGTCCATCCCATATAGCCGTGTCTATCGCCGAGGGATAGATATTGATAACACGGATTCCACGCCCGCGAAATTCCTCGCGTACACTCTGAGAAAATCCTTCGAGCGCAAATTTTGTCGCACAGTAACTGCTCCAATTGGGAAATCCAGTTTTTGATGCGATTGAAAGGATATTTACAATGCTCGCCCCCGCTGGCATGTCTGACGAAAGCCGCTGTGTGATCATGAACGGCGCGGTGACATTGACAGTCATTGCATCCTGCCATTCTTGAAATGTGATTTTTTCTATCGGTTTCACCACTGCCATTCCGGCATTGTTTACCAGAAGATTGAGCGGCTTGCCCGAAATTTGTGCAATCATTGCTTCAATCTGAGTGATATTCCGCAGATCATAAAGCAACACTTCCGAGGTCGCGCCAGCCTTAGCAGCAAGTTTTCCGGTTTCCGCAAGCTTGTCCGCGTTTCTTCCATGGAGCAAAAGATGTCTGCTCTTACTTGCCAGTTTGAGCGCGATGGCCCGACCAATACCTCCGCTTGCTCCTGTTATCAATAGACGTTCCATCGGTTTATCCCTATTTTGAAGCCGGTTTCGGCATGCAATTGTGTCGTCTCAAGGTAAATCTGTTATTGGGAGTTTCCCACAAACGAAGCCGCTCCAACTGGTTGCCGAGCGAAGTCTCGCACCTTTTCCACAGGCTTTCAATGATATTTTCGCCAGTACTTGGTCGGTCAATAAAATCTTCGGATTCAAGGTCAAGATGCTTATAGGCATACCCCGCAAGTGCCTGTCCAAGATTGCATTTGAATGCGAGAAAATTGAAAAGTGTTCCGCTTCGTTCGTCAAGAGTGCCGGCAATTGTTGTCTCAACCTGATAGTGATGCCCGTGCCCGTTGGGGTTATTACATTTTCCAAACATCAGGGCGTTTTCAGATTCTGATAAATGTTTGCTCTGAAGCCTGTGGGCCGCATGAAAATTTGTTCTAAGCCCCAGCTTCATTTCGCCCCGGTTGGTATACTCGGCGAAGAAACTCTCCATTTCGTAGAGACGAACTCGGTCAAGAGGCAGCTCAGACGATAGCCGTGCATGAAGATATCGGGCAATGACTTCGGTTGTGATAGGCATTCCAGAAAGATCGGGCAGGTCGACATTGAGATTTTTATGATCGAGATCTGAGCGCAGTTCCGTCATGACCCGATCGATTGTTTCATGTGAAACAATTTGGCCGCTTTCGGCATCAATTCCACCTGAAAGTGTAATACGAAGGCGATAGTTATGTCCGTGGCCTGACGGAGCCGATGCAATGCCAAACAGATCTTGATTTTCTTTGTCGCTGAGATTTGGCGAAAATGTCCTTCGCGCCGCGGAGAAATCAATCCAGAAATGACGCTCAATCCGGCCGTCAATATAGGCCGTGACTTCGCTGTCGGGTGTCTCGGAAAGATGGCAAGCGACCGGTTTTGCTTCTGAATCTGCAAAAAGTGGGATTACATCGAAAAGCAACTGAATGGCAAGATGTTCGGCTGTCGGCTGAACACGGGTAAACGGCTGAGTATCCTTGTTCAGGAATTTGTGATCATACCGGGTGTCGAGAATTTCGTTAATCTTCTTCTTGACCTCAGAGATATTTATCATCATTCCCGTTTTTGGATCGACCGGCCCATGAAAAATAAAGTAAGCAATAGGATTGAGCCCGGTGCCGTAGAGTGAGCCTTCGTGCGAGCCGTAGTGTTCACTATTTTTTTGCTGTGTCCATTCAGCCTGATACAGCTGGCGAGAGAGAGAGAGCTCGAAGCGTTTGCTGAGAGTGGCGTACATCGTTTCGGCTTGTCCCTCTTATATGATACGTATGCGAACGGATTACTGAATAAGGCTCAAAAACTCTTTTCGGGTCGCTTCGTTGTCGCGGAATGTCCCGAGCACGCACGATGTTTTCATGACGGAATTCTGTTTTTCCACTCCTCGCATCATCATACATAAGTGCTTGGCCTCGATAACAACCGCGACACCGGCCGCGCCAGTCACTGTGTTGAGGCTTTCGGCTATCTGTTTGGTCAGGCGCTCCTGCACTTGGAATCTTCGGGCAAACATATCGACAATGCGGGCAATTTTGGACAGACCGATTATCTTCCCATTGGGCATATAGGCGACATGGGCTTTCCCTATAAAAGGGAGAAGGTGGTGCTCACACATTGAATAGAGTTCGATATCTTTGACTAAAATCATTTCATCGCTATCAGCTTCAAAGAGTGCGCCATTGACGATTTCGTCGAGATTTAATTCATAGCCGCGTGTGAGATACCGCATGGCGCGCGCGGCGCGTTCAGGCGTTCTTTTCAGGCCCTCACGGTTGAGATCTTCACCGACCGCGCTTATTAGCTCTGCGTACGATTTTTCCACTCGAGCAATCCTCTTCTCTCTGCTTTGCGCCAAGCTGTGCGATACTGTATCTAAGCTTCAGCATGAACAGCGCTTCGCCCGGAAAGGTTTCGCTGTATGTTAAGAATGAATGGGGTTCGGGGCAAGCGGATTTTGAGAATGAGGGGATGTCCTAACGGAGCTTCTCACTTCAGGCCACAACCCGAGAGGGTAATCATGGGTAATCCATTCGGGGTCTCGAAAGAGACGCAAATCCGCTTGGCATCTACCTGCAAGCCGCATTGGGCTGCTCGGAGATAAATAAGTGATCAACGATTCGCGCCAATATTCGCCCGGCGGGATCCCGGTGATATCGATGCTCTGATCCGGCAGAGCTTTATCATAGACGTCAATCCAGCCAAATGACAAGCCTTGGACAACTACACCTCCCTGTTCAAGTCCGCAGGAGAAGAAAAAACCATCAGGGTCGAAAGCCGGGAGAGAGGCATCATATATGTCTTCGTCAAGAATACAAAAGGTCGTTTTGTTGCCGCTCCTGAGAATTTCGCCGACACTATCGCCGGGCAAAACCTTGCGAATTCTGAATTGCGACCAGCCGGTGAAATGAATGTGTCCATGAGTGTCATGGTAGATAAATGATCCGGCCAGTCTGTCTGCGTAGCTTCCATCGGAGAGAAAGGCACGCTGACTTACCGCTTGCTGTGTGTTTCCGTCGGTCGGCTGGGTGCCGTAGAGATAGAGCGGTCCGGCGCCGCGATTGGCTGTTCCGTTGGAAATCCGGAGGTGGACATGCCCCGGCACAACGGTTCCGACAATATCATTGATATACAAATCCGATGCGCGAACGACCAGATCCGGCCAGAGCGTGTCAATAGCAGAGGAAGCCTGGTCTGATGCGCTGGCTGGTGCAGTCAGCAGAAGCAACGCGATGAGTCTGTAAGTAAACACGGCGAGTGTAGATCGAGAGCTGTCTTTCAAATCCGTCTCCACGATTACCGTTTGCCTAATCCGTTTTTTATCGGCTCGTGTCTTTTCCAGAAAGTCGAGTTAATTGAATATATGTCAAAATCTTCAATTTACGACATCTATATTGGGTCATTTCTTGTCCTGGGCCGCGTTTTCCACAGTTCTTAAGGGAGTGGTGGAACCGAAACCATCTCATGTTTGTCTTTTCTGTGCCGTCTAGTTGAAGTTGAAGTAGGTCAGGATCCTTGTGATCCTGACATCTTAATTCTCCGTCTTTCATTTACAACAAAGTATACACATTTTTATCCCAGACTTGAAGATAATGATAAATGACAATCTCGGTAGATCATTC
>JAWXAN010000002.1 GCA_034439475.1 Candidatus Zixiibacteriota bacterium | reverse complement strand
GATACATATTGATACCTATTGCGACATATCACATATATCGTTGGGACTTGCGGAAAACCGTCGATGACCAAAGGAAATGGTGGAACCATTAAGTACATTTCGTACGTGAGAATCCCGTTTATCATGTGGACTTATAGGATCGGGTTTGGAACCATTCGGCAAGGAAAATGTCAAAAACTATTGACATCTATTGCCATTTAGCCGATATTAGAACTTGGAGGTAATAACCGATGGCAAGTTTCAATATTTCCCTTTCCGACGAACTCAAGAAATACGTTGAGTCCCAGATTAGGGGTGGCGACTACGGAAACGTCAGTGAGTATTTTCGGAGCCTAATCCGCGACCACCAGAAAAGGGCAGCCCAGGAACGCCTCGAGCTTCTCTTACTTGAAGGGATGGAAAGCGGCAGTGCTGGTCCAATGACCAAGACCGACTGGGATGAGCTTAGAGCAGCCGTATTGAAGCGAGCTGAAAGTAGGGGCAGGGAAGCTAGTGGCAGATTGAAGGGGAAGAATTCTTGAGCTCGCGAACTCTTCATGCATCTATTCGCAAAAAGCAAAGCGGAATCACCGTCACCACTCTTAATCTCTTGTCTGCAATTCCGGAAGAAGAGCTCTGGCTTGCTTCACAGCAGAGTGAGCAGACTCGCCGAGATTACCGCGAAGACGCACCTCATTTTGTAAAGACCATCGGTATTAGTTCTCGCGAAGATTTGCGCCAGGTTGACCGGGCGGCCGTCATTGCCTGGCAGCACGCGATGAAAGACCAAAACGCCAAGCCGTCAACGATTCGCCGCCGCTTGGCAGCGCTCTCCAGTCTCTTTAATCATCTTGTGCATGTTCGAGCCGCAGACATTAATCCTGTAAGAGAAATCAAAAGGCCGCGCATTAACCGCAAGAAGGGGACAATGGCCGCATTTTCCCCAAAGGAAGCCAGGGCGATACTCGACGCGCCCGAATCAGACACCCTTGCTGGACTTCGCGACCGAGCGATTCTGTCGGTCGGCTTCCAAGTCGATTGCAGGCGTTCAGAGATTGCCAGTCTCAAAGTAGATTCACTTCATACCAACGCCGGATATCCCTCACTTCGCCTTGTCCGTAAGGGGGGGGATGAGCACTCACTTGCTATTCATCCTAAAGGCGCACAGAGAATTCGCGAATATCTTGAAGCCGCCGGCCACGGTCAGGACTTCGAGGGCCCACTCTTTAGGCCGGTAAAGTCGAATAG
Source organism: Candidatus Zixiibacteriota bacterium (assembly GCA_034439475.1). Classification (NCBI taxonomy): domain Bacteria; kingdom Pseudomonadati; phylum Candidatus Zixiibacteriota; species Candidatus Zixiibacteriota bacterium. Next base: position 23,776 of record JAWXAN010000002.1, on the reverse strand, counting down.
TCCAGACTTGTTAGAACGAAGGTTCTTGAATGCCGATGTAATTGACCGCATTCTTCGCAAGTTTGCCAAAAAAGCTCTTGGAGTAGACCGGGGGTATTCTGCACATTCTATGCGAGCGACGTTTATCACGACGGCTCTTGAAAACGGGGCCAATCTGGAAGATGTTCAAGAAGCAGTTGGCCACGCTGACCCGTCGACAACAAAGCTATACGATAGACGAGGATACAACCCAGAAAAGGCAGCGTCCTTTTTTGCGAATTACTAGATCGAATGACAACTAATTTTGCATTAACTGAGGATACGGCACTGGATTTACCTCCGGAACTGAACCAAGCTGTTGCTGCGACCGGTGGTGGAAAGATTACAATAGTTGCTGGAGCCGGTTGTTCACTTGAGGAGCCAACTTCAATCCCACTTTCGGGAGATTGGGCGAAAGAGAGCCATGCTCGCCTTCTCGCGGACGGCTATCTAGTGGATGGTGAATGCACTGATCCGCAGGATCTTTCGTGCGTCGCCGACGCAGTCGCAGCCAGACATGGTGGTAGTCAGCGGCATCTCGTAAATCAGTTGATTTCTCAGTATCCTTCATTGAAGACTCCGACTCCTAACAAAGGACACCTGTTGGCTGCCGCCATGCTTTCAGAAGGCGCGATAGCTTCAATCGTGACGCTGAATTTCGATTTAGCTTTCAGTTACGCAATCGGCCAGCTTGGCGTTGAAAAGGAAGTTGCCATTATTGATGGCCCAAATTGCTTTGGGGACCAGAGCATTGTAAATCTGTACTACCTTCACGGAAACGTATACAGCAATCCTGAGGATTGGGTGCTCAGGTCCCAAGTAATCGAATCGGGTTGGAACAATACTTGGCAACCGGTTATAACGGCCAAGGTGCTTGCCACTCCCGTTATTGTGTTTGCGGGGCTCGGCACACCTGCCACCGTTCTTATCACCACTACCAAGCTTATTCGCGCCGCAATTCAAGGTTCCAATGGAACCTATAACATTTATCAAGTCGACCCTGGACCATCCGCAAATTCGCCTTACTTCAAAGAACTCCAATTGCCAGAAACTCACTTCATCAACGCAGGTTGGTGCCAGTTCATGGAGTATCTCTCAACACGTTTACTGGAAGAGCAAGTTTTCAAGCTACGTACCACAACGGAACAGATGCGCATTCGGGAATCCATCGCCCAGGAAAGCCTCCAACCGCTGTTGGATAGAATCCTGAACATCGGCCTCATTGGCTTTGGGTCAGTGCGAGCAATGTGGTTATTGCACAACAAGAGCTTTCTAAAACACATAGCGCAAAATGATGAATATATCTCCGATCTCCTCCTTGGTATTGCTATGATCGCCAGAGTCACTAACACGACACCAGTCATGTCAGAAGATGGCGTTGTTGAATTTCAACGGGGCAAATCGATCAAGGCTGTCTGTATCTTTGCATCAGGCAAGGGAACGAAGAGCCGAAACGTAGTAGAAGCAGAAATCCAGACGCGCCGGCGACGCCTCGGTGGTAGATCGATGGCTCCAAACTCTGCTATTTTGGCCGGAACTCGAGATGGTCTTGGACCTCAAGTTCCTGTACCTAAAGACATCGTCACCGGGGATTCGCAGGAGAACATTATGCTACCATCTTTAGACTTTCACTTTCATCATCTCGAAAATCTAAGGGCCAATCCAACTGATTGCACAATGGTCACAGCTTTATGAGTCAGTCCAGTTCGTTAACGTTAGCGGAGCTAATTTCCACCGCATCTGGAGTGTTAGAAAACTGCGGATATACACGTGCGCAAAAGTCGTTTCCTGAATGGGATACGACGGTCCGCCGGCTATTCGAAGATCAGTACTCAATAATTGGTATTGCTGCCTTTTCCACTTGCGCTAAGCTTATAGACTCTTGGTCCGCTCTGCAGGGCTCGCTAGTAGATGTCATGTCACAGCAGCTGGGCGTGGGTGAGTCGAAAGTCTGGGACGGCTATCTTATACTGCTCACCGCGGGTATTGCGCCATCCGGAGACCTTGAGATTCAAGCAATTCGGAGAGACACTACACGATTGAGAAAACTCGTCGCAACTGGCGATGATTTGACGGTGGCTGGAGATGTCGAACGAGTGTTGAGGCCACTTCTTCCGTTGAGTCAGGACCAGATTTCTGTTCAGCACTCAACTCTTGATCTTCTTCCAGAACTACTGCAGAAGAAGGACATTGGTAAACGCTATACCGGCGTATTGCTAAGAGCATTTAGAGAGAATAAACCTCTTCTGGAAGCTTTGCACAACATTAGGGGAGAAGAATGAGGCTAGTTTCTCTTGAGTTGTCCGGTTTCAGAGGGTTCACTGATGAATACATCATCGACCTAGATGCACAGGCAATAATCGTTTTAGGTCCAAACGGAAACGGGAAAACCTCTCTTTTTGACGCGATTCTTTGGACTATTACAGGGGCGATCCCACGTTTTAAGGGCAATGAGGGAGCAGTCGTGTCTAAATTCGCCAGAACTGGCCAAGCTAGGACTGTTCTCAAACTCCGATCAACCACAAAAAATACAACCGTGGCCATCTCCCGGACATTCGATGGTCAGAAATCAAGAGTTTCTGTTGACCTGGGTGACGGCAGGTTGATTCATGGACCTGAAGCCGAGGGAAATCTTATTTCGACAATTTGGCCGGAGGCAGCCCTTGTGTCGAACCCTTTCGAGGCGCTTGCTACAGTGCTCACGCGATCCGTCTATCTTCAGCAAGACCTGGTAAGAGAGTTCATCGACTCAACTGATAAGAACGAGCGATTTAATGCTGTCAGCGAACTAGTGGGAGCAGGAAGAGTGACTGAACTTCAGGCAAATCTCGAGAGGGAAAGGTTCGCTTGGAGCAAATCGATAAACGCGCAAATGTCCGATACCCAGCCACTACGAGCTCGATTGTCCTCTATGGAGTCTCGACTGGCTGAAATCAGATCATCAGTCTCAGCACAAGACAATGTCATTGCTCCCGTCGACTTTGAGAATTGGTTGCGTTCGATCCGCGATCTAGGAATTATGATTCCGGACCATCCTGTCGACCTCACAAATGCTTCGGCAGCTATTGACTCCGCCATTAAGGCAATTGACGCAGCCCGCCGGGCCGCAGAGCGGCGCGCAGATCAGCTGCTAAAGCTTCTAGCGGATATCAACGCATTCTCGCAGTTCCAAGTCCCGACAATCGAACCTCTCCTTGCGGCAGTTACCAACATTCGATCACAGATAGAAACCACTCGGCAACGACTCATCGAGGCACAAGATTTGGCATCACGCCATAGAAGGGCTCAGGCGGAATTGAAGGAGCGAGAGGAGCAGTTGCGTGCTCTTGCCGAGCTCGCTCTTCAACATTTGGGCGATCTTTGCCCTGTTTGTAATCAGTCGTATAACATCCCCACTACTCGGAACCGGCTGCAGAACTACTTGAGAACCAGTTCCGATACCAGCAAGTTGCCGGAGCACTCCGACCCAACTGAATTGCTCCTAAATGAGCTATCCAGTCAAGAGCGATTGCTCACGATTGCCAATCAGGACTTACTTAGCGCTAACCAATTGGCTACAGAAAGGTCACAGATAGAGGAACGAATAACGAACCAATGGGCCAGCCTTAATCTTACCCAGGACACCATATCCGAGCTGAGCGATGTGGTGACAAGAGCCCTTGCACAGACACAATCCACGATAGGGGGGCTCACGCAAGCCCAAGAGCTAGGTGAACGGTTGGCGCTGCGTGTTGCGCGATCACATGATTCTGCTGCAATCCAGGAACTGGAGAAGGAGATTGAGTCCACTCGAAATAGGTTAAGCAGAATTGATGAGGAAGTCAGCGGACTCACCAAAACTCGGGACCTGGCCAGCAAGATCATCTCAGGTCTCAGAGAGACAGCATTGGAGGTCGTGTCTGCGCGAATCAGCGAAATTGAACCATTGCTAAGCAACTACTACGGCAGAATCGATGTTCATCCTGCCTTCAGGGCAGTTAGCTTTCTTACGAATCTGTCACACGGACATGGGCAACTGTCCGCAGTTGTAAAGGACCCCACGCAGGAAGTCGAATGCGACGTCCCTGGACTTGTGTTGTCCAGTTCACAAATGAACGCTCTGGCCGTGTGCGTATTTTTGTCTTTGAATCTTGGAGTCACATCACCGCCTTTGGACGTAGTAATTCTGGACGATCCATTGCAGAGTTTAGATGACATAAACTTATTGGGATTAATTGACTTGTTAAGGCGAGCGAAGGATTCGAGACAGGTTTGCATTTCCACTCATGATCAACGCTTTGGCCAATTGCTTACCAAAAAACTTCGCCCGAAAGACAATTCTCAACGAACAGTGGTGATTGAACTCGAAGCCTGGACCCGATCGGGGCCAACAATTTCCACTCGCGATGTAAAAGCTGACACGGTCTCGCTCCGACTAGCTTTGCCAAACCTCGGGACCCATCAACAGCAATGAAACTTGAGCAACTCCAGCAACATGCCGCAATTCGTGGCATCGTTCCAGACGCCACGGTAGTTGTCGTGAACGTCCAATGGTATGGCTCTGAAGCCTTAGAGCTAACCTACAAGACTTCTACAGGAAAAGTTGCGAACGAATTGCTGTATCGCCACGATGAGCCGCGCCTTGAACTGGTTGAGCACGGGAGACCGTGGAGTTTCGATGGTGACGGTGCACTCTTTCGACTTGTCTCAGAAGCCCAACGCATTCGATTAGCGCACTTGTTTGACCCAGTACTCGCAGTCCACACTTCCGTTGTCGATCCCCTTCCACATCAAATAACAGCTGTGTACGAGTCCATGCTGCCACGGCAGCCACTTCGTTTCCTACTAGCTGATGACCCAGGAGCAGGTAAAACCATCATGGCGGGCCTCCTGATGAAAGAGCTGATTGCTCGCGGAGACCTTCAGCGGTGTTTAGTCGTGTGTCCGGGTAGCTTGGCCGAGCAATGGCAAGACGAGCTCTACCGCAGATTCCATCTACCGTTTGAAATTCTGACTAACGATAAGCTTGAGGCCGCTCGTACCGGCAATTGGTTCTTAGAAACCAATCTAGTAATAGCGCGGCTCGATAAGCTGTCGCGAAATGAGGATGTCCAGTTGAAACTTCAGGCACCCGATTGCCATTGGGATCTGGTTGTCTGCGACGAAGCTCACAAGATGTCCGCCTCAGTTTTTGGAGGAGAGACCAAGTACACAAAGCGTTATCGCCTTGGTCAGCTTTTATCTGGTCTCACGCGCCATTTCCTCCTGATGACCGCTACGCCTCACAACGGCAAAGAAGATGACTTTCAACTCTTCATGGCCCTGTTAGATGGTGACCGATTCGAGGGTCGGTTCCGCGACGGCGTTCATGTAACCGACGTATCGGATTTGATGCGACGCATGGTAAAGGAGAACTTGATCAAATTCGACGGTACACCACTCTTTCCGGAACGAATAGCTTACACAGTTGCATACAAACTTTCGCAAGCCGAGGCGCACCTTTACAAAGTGGTAACCGACTATGTGCGCGAAGAATTCAACCGGGCGGAAGCACTCGAAAACGATAAACGCGCAGGCACTGTAGGTTTTGCTTTAACCATATTGCAGCGCCGTCTTGCCTCGTCTCCGGAAGCTATTTACCAGTCACTGCGCAGGCGAAGAGAACGTCTCGAGAGTCGCCTTCGGGAATTGGAGATTCTCCAGCGCGGCAATATAGCGACACCTGTAACCAGTCCAGAAAGTCCATCCTTGGATTCCGAGGATATAGAGGACCTTGAGGACGCTCCGGATAACGAAGTTGAGGCGACAGAAGGGGAGATTTTAGATCAAGCCACTGCCGCTCGTTCAATTACCGAATTGAAGATAGAACTTGAGACGCTCAAGACACTTGAAGCTCTCGCCCTAGGAGTTTGCCGAAGTGGAACCGACACAAAGTGGCGTGAGCTGGCAAATCTACTTAATGAGATATTCACAACCAATGGCGATACTTCTTCTGCTGAAATTGTGTCCCATGCTTCTACGAAAACCCAAAAACCGGTTTCATCACCACACCAAAAACTAGTCCTCTTCACTGAACATCGAGATACACTTAAATATCTCGAAAATCGCATCACTACGCTACTCGGTCGAAAAGAAGCTGTGGTCACCATTCACGGGGGAATGGGTCGTGAAGAACGCATGAAAATGCAAGAGTCTTTCAAACATGACCCTGAGGTACAAGTCCTCCTCGCCACAGACGCTGCAGGTGAAGGAATTAATCTCCAGCGAGCTCACTTAATGGTAAACTATGATCTCCCGTGGAATCCTAATCGAATTGAGCAGCGATTCGGAAGGATTCATCGCATTGGTCAGACCGAGGTATGCCACCTCTGGAATTTAGTCGCCGAAGAAACCCGTGAGGGCGACGTCTATAGAAAACTTCTTGAGAAACTTGAGCAAGCCCGCCAGTCTCTCGGCGGCCAAGTATTTGATGTACTAGGCAAGCTCCAATTTGAGGGGAGACCGCTTCGAGACTTGCTGATAGAGGCTATTCGCTATGGCGACCAACCAGAAGTCCGGGCTCGACTCACAACTGTACTCGAGCACGCCTTTGACCACAAGCAATTACAGGAACTTTTGGAAGAACGATCTTTGACTCATGACTCAATGGATGTTAGCCGAGTTTATCGCATACGCGAAGACATGGAACGTGCTGAAGCGCGACGCCTTCAACCTCACTATATCGAATCTTTCTTTCAAGAAGCTTTTCGCCAACTCGGAGGAACATTTAAGCAGCGTGAACCGCGTCGCTACGAGATCACCCACGTCCCTGCACCAATACGAAATCGCGACCGACTAATTGGTATTGGTGAGCCGGTGCTGCCACGTTATGAACGCATCGCCTTTGAAAAGGCGCTGATTGCGCCGCAGAGGCAAGCCTTAGCTGCGTTTGTCTGTCCCGGCCATCCGCTGCTTGATTCCGTAATCGACCTCACACTAGAACGTCACCGCGATCTCCTTAAGCGCGGTGCAGTGCTAGTTGATGAACGTGACTTGGGCACTCAGCCGCGCGTTCTCTTCTATCTCGAACATGCAATTCAAGATGCCAGCATCACCCGCATTGGGGACCGCAGAGTAGTTTCAAAGCGAATGCTCTACGTCGAAGTTGATTCTAACGGCAAGATGAACAATGTTCACTATGCTCCGTATCTTGACTATCGCCCGTTAGCAGAAGGGGAGCCAACGACCAACACAATTTTAGACCGGCCCGAGTGCGTATGGATCACTCGCGACCTTGAACAACAAGCTCAGGGCTATGCTATTGCAAGCGTCGTTCCAGAGCACTTACATGAGATACGCGACCGAAAGTTGAAACTAATCGCCAAAACAGAAGCCGCAGTCAAAGACCGGCTCACCAAAGAAATTACCTATTGGGATCACAGGGCAGAGCAACTTAAGCTCCAAGAGCAGGCAGGCAAGCCTAACGCAAAGCTAAATTCTGGCGAAGCGCGCAAACGCGCAGATAACTTGCAGGGACGCCTGCAAAAGAGACTCGAAGAGCTCAAACTTGAAGCCCAAATTTCACCACTCCCGCCTGTAGTCCTTGGCGGCCTGTTGGTAGTACCAATAGGACTCCTTGCGCTCATGGAAGGAAGAAAGAAATTAACTTCAGTTACAGCTACTGACACGCAAGCAAGCGCTGCGAGGGCGCGAGCAATTGTTATGGAAATTGAGAAACAACTTGGCTTTGAGCCGACTGATAGAGAACTAGAAAAGCTTGGATACGACATTGAGAGTCGAATCCCGCGAACAGGAAAACTGAGGTTCATCGAGGTAAAAGGTCGCATCACAGGTGCTCAGACTATTACAGTCACTCGCAACGAGATTCTCTACTCATTGAACAAACCTGAAGACTTCCTCCTCGCTATAGTCGAATTCATCGACGAAGAGACTCACCATGTTCACTATCTTCGCCAGCCATTCCGCCGGGAACCGGACTTTGGTGTGACAAGCGTGAACTATGACTTTGCTGAGCTACTAGCACGAGCGGAGGGGCCCCGATGACTGTATCTGAGCACCAAATCGACGAATGGCTTCTCCAGAGAGAGAACGAGCACCTCGAGTTCAAAGAGGCAAGGAATAAATTCCACTTTGAGAAGCTCGTGAAATACTGCGCCGCGCTTGCCAATGAGGGCGGTGGATCAATCGTTTTAGGCGTGACCGACAGAAAACCTCGACTTGTTATCGGAACGACCGCATTCGGGAATACTGAGCATACCAAGGCCGGGCTGGTTGAAAAGCTGCGGTTGCGGATTGACGTAGATGAAATTCAGCACCGAGACGGCCGAATCCTTGTATTTACAGCGCCTGCTCATCCCGTTGGATTGCCCATTCCGGTAGACGGAGCATACTGGATGCGCGCCGGCGAAGATTTGGTGCCGATGACTCCCGACCAACTACGGCGGATCTTCGACGAGGCGGGTCCAGACTTCTCCGCCCAGATATGCCCAGCCGCTACAATCGCCGACCTCGATTCGGGGGCGATTGAGAATTTTCGCCGTCGCTGGCACATTAAGGCAGCGCGTGAGGATATCCTCCAGTGTTCAGTGGAACAGCTGCTTCGTGATGCCGAACTGGTATCCGATGAAGGCGTCTCCTACGCGGCCTTAGTGCTCCTGGGTACTCGAGTGGCAGTTGGCCGTTTTCTTGCGCAAGCAGAGTTGATCTTCGAGTATCGGTCATCTGAAACGGCAGGTCCTGCAGCTCAGCGGGAAGAGTTTAGAGAAGGTTTTTTCCTCTGGTACGACCGCTTGTGGGAGTTGGTCAATTTGCGCAATGACCGGCAGCACTATCAGGACGGACTGTTCATGATAGACATTCCGACCTTCAACCAGGGCGCTATCCGTGAGGCAGTCCTTAACGCTGTGGCGCATCGCGACTACAGGCACGCCGGTTCAATCTTTGTGAGGCAAATTACTCAGCGGATTGAAATCGTGAGTCCAGGGGGGTTCCCGGAAGGTATTACTACTGACAACATTCTTGATCGCCAGCTTCCCAGAAATCGTCGTATCGCCGATGCACTCGCGCGCTGCGGCCTCGTAGAGCGCGCCGGCCAGGGTGCGAACCGTATCTTCGAATCATGCATTCGCGAGGGAAAGGCTTTGCCAGATTTTACAAACACTGATGAGTGGCAGGTCTCGCTAACTTTGCGTGGTCAAGTGCAGGACGGGCGATTCGTTCGGTTTCTCGATAGCGTTACAAGTGAAACACAGATCTCATTTGACACTCGGGATCTGCTGATTTTAGATCTGATTCATCGCGCCGCAGATATTCCTCAGGATTTGAGACCGAAATTGCACCAGCTCTCTGAGTTGGGTGTCATTGAGAGTGTTGGCCGCGGAAGAGGTACCCGTTATCTTCTGAGTAGGCGTTTTCACGCTGAGCTTGGAGAACGTAGTGCGTACACGCGGCGGCGCGGTCTTGATCGTGAAGCAAACAAGGAACTTTTGTTTTACCATCTTCGCGATCACGCAGATTCTGGTTGCCAGATGGCCGAATTACAAGAGGTCTTGCCAGCACTGTCGCGGGCCGCAATCAGGAGGCTGTTGGATGAGTTGCGGCGAGATGGTCGTGTAAAACTCGTAGGTGAACGTCGCTGGGCTCGGTGGTATATCGCTAACCATGCCGGGCGAGCTGGCGATTGACTGGCATAAAGAGATTTAGTGAGCCATAGAAATGAACCATAGAAAGCTCGAATGTCATATATTGCGTTGTAAGGCAACGAGTTATATGGAACACCCTTTATTACTTATTTGGAAACCATAAAATGACTGCATACAAGAAAAAACTCATCGAAGTAGCTCTACCACTAGAGGCAATCAATATTGCGTCGGCACGGGAGAAATCCATCCGGCATGGGCATCCCAGCACCCTCCACCTTTGGTGGGCGCGACGACCGTTGGCAGCTGCGCGAGCAGTTATCTTTGCACAGATGGTAGATGACCCGTCAGCGCATCCAGATTTGTTCCCGACCGAGAAGGAGTAAGAGAAGGAACGCCAGCGGCTTTTCAAAATTATCGAAGAACTGGTCAAGTGGGAAAACACGACAAACGAAACAGTACTTCAGATGGCGCGCGAAGAAATCTGGCAGAGCTGGCGCTATACCTGCGCCGACAACAAAGATCATCCTCGCGCCAAAGAGCTCTTCGATCCCAGCAAACTCCCGGCCTTCCATGACCCGTTCGCGGGCGGCGGTTCCCTGCCGCTTGAAGCCCAGCGGCTCGGACTTGAAGCGTATGCCAGCGATCTGAATCCGGTCGCCGTGCTGATTAACAAAGCGATGATCGAAATCCCGCCCAAATTTTCCGGCTGTCAGCCTGTCAATCCTGAATGGCGGCAAAAGACCACCTCTGGACAATTGGGTCGCCAGTGGAAGGGTGCACAGGGACTCGCCGAAGATGTCCGCTATTACGGCCAATGGATGCGTGACGAAGCGGAGAAGCGTATCGGCCATTTGTATCCCAAGATAGAAATTACGACCGAGATGGCAAAAGAACGACCGGATTTGCAAAAATACGTCGGCCAAAAACTCACTGTGATCGCCTGGCTCTGGGCGAGAACGGTAAAAAGCCCAAACCCCGCGTTTGCCAATGTGGATGTGCCGCTCGTTTCCACTTTTATGCTTTCAACAAAAGCAGGTAAAGAGGCGTATGTCGAACCAGTAATTGAAAACAGTAGCTATCACTTCACGGTGAAAGCAGGCAACCCGAAGGACGTGGAAGCCGTGAGTAAAGGAACAAAACTCGCGCGAGCAAATTTCGTTTGTTTATTGTCTGGAACTCCAATCGCGGGCGATTACATCAAAACAGAAGGGCAGGCTGGACGCATCGGTTCGAGACTAATGGCGATTGTTGCCGAAGGAAAGCGCGGGCGAGTTTATCTCGCACCAACTTTAGAGCATGAGACCATCGTTGGCCAAGTTAAACCAAGGTGGATACCCGATGTTGAAATCTCAGGCAGTACGCAATACCTCGGCGCAAAACCCTACGGAATGACTAAGTTTTCCGACCTCTTCACTAATCGTCAATTGTTTGCGTTAACAACTCTTTCCGACCTTGTGCGTGAAATGCGAGAGCGGGTGAGGGACGACTCTATAGCTACCGGTCAAGCCGACGACGGTCACCGCCTTGCTGATGGAAGCACAACCGCAACTGCATATGAAGACGCACTCGCAGTGTACCTTGCCTTCGCAGTAGACAAAGGTGCTAACTACTGGTCATCTGTTTGCGCCTGGCATAATGGAGCAGAGAAAATGGTCTCAACATTCGGGAGACAAGCGATTCCTATGGTCTGGGACTACGCGGAAGCAAATCCCCTGAGTGAATCTTCCGGGAATTTCATGCTCGGAGTTGAGCAGGCCGCAAAGATGCTTCTTGCACTCGGCCTTGGCACACCAGGCTCGGCTTCACAAGCAGACGCACAACGACAAGAAATTGGAGTTTCAAAGGTAATCTCCACCGACCCTCCGTACTTCGACAACGTTCCATATGCGGATTTGTCGGATTTTTTCTACGTCTGGCTACGTCGTTCTCTGTCGGCAATCTATCCTGACCTCTTTGCTACAGTCACAGTACCAAAAGCTGAGGAACTCGTAGCTTTCGCTTATCGTCATGATGGCAAAGCAGGAGCTGAAACATTCTTTCTTAATGGCATGACACAGGCAATGCATCGACTAGCCGAACAGGCGCATCCAGCCTTCCCGGTCACCATTTACTATGCTTTCAGACAGGCCGAAACTGATGATGATATAGGTACTGCCAGTACTGGCTGGGACACTTTTCTCGATGCAATAATTCGGGCAGGTTTCAATATCAGCGGTACCTGGCCAATGAGAACCGAATACACCGGCAATCTCAAAACTAAACGCAACGCCCTAGCATCCAGCATCGTCATAGTGTGCCGCAAGAAAGCAGACAACATACCCAGCGCAACACGACGAGAATTAGTTACTGCGCTCAAGAGCGAATTGCCTAAAGCTCTCATTCATTTACAGGGCGGCAACATTGCACCAGTTGATTTGGCACAAGCGGCCATTGGTCCGGGCATGGCAATTTACACCCGCTATTCTAAGGTGCTCGATGCCGAAGGAAAGTCACTTTCAGTCCGCGACGCGCTGTCGCTCATAAATCAAACACTCGACGAGGCACTAGCCGAACAGGAAGGGGACTTCGATGCAGACAGCCGCTGGGCGCTTGCCTGGTTCGAGCAGTCCGGTTTCGATGAGGGGGAGTATGGCGTCGCAGAGATACTATCGAAAGCCAAGAATACAAGCGTTGCTGGCCTTGTAGATGCAGGAATATTGTCCTCGAGTAGAGGAAAGGTGCGCTTGCTAAAACCGAGTGAATTACCAAGCGAATGGGACCCTGAAAAGGACTCTCGTTTAACGAATTGGGAAATGGTCCACCACTTGATTCGAGTTCTCGAATCTGGTGGCGAACGTACGGCCGCAGCTCTCGCGGCAAAACTCGGCACCAAAGCTGAAACCGCCCGCGAACTATGCTACCGCCTATACACACTTTGCGAGCGCAAGAAGCGCGCATCAGAAGCGCTTTCGTACAACGCGCTCGTGCAAAGCTGGCCAGAGATAATGCGCCTCGCCCAAGAGGGGAATAAACCCCGCGGCGTTCAAACGGGATTATTCGCCAGCGAGGAGAAGAATTAGTTTATGGCTATCACTAATCATGAACGAGTCGGCAAAGCACTGGAGTTACTAAACCTCGGCCTCCTCCCATTCATTGAGCGGGAGATGAAATCAAACTTCGGCGACTCTTGGATAGATGATGCACGTGAGAGTATTCGTGCTGCCCACTTGGTTGTCAAAAATACTGGTGCCATAAGATGGGATACCCAAGCGATCCTCGCTGTCACTTCGAATCATTGGAATGCAGTCTTTAAGAAAACTCTTGGTCATGCTGAACGTTCACTAGTAAGCGAATTACGCGACATTCGAAACCGTTGGGCACATCAGGACACTTTTTCCACCGATGACGCCTATCGAGCCCTTGACTCCATAGGCCGACTGTTAACCGCAGTTTCCGCTGAGCAGGCAACTGAAATTGAAACGACGAAGATGGAGCTCTTGCGTCTCCGGTTTGATGAGCAAGTAAGAGGGGAGAAACGCAAGAGCGCCGGAATAGCAATCGAAAGTGGTGCTGCAAGCAACCTTAAGCCTTGGCGAGAAGTAATTACTCCACACAAAGACGTTGCAAGTGGACTCTATCAGCAGGCTGAATTCGCAGCCGACCTTTGGCAAGTGCATTTGGGGGAGGGGACAAACGAATACAAGAATCCGGTCGAGTTTTTCCGTCGCACATACCTCACAGAAAGCTTGAAATCCATGCTGGTTGGAGCAGTGCGTCGTCTTGCCGGTAGGGGCGGCGACCCCGTAGTCCAACTCCAGACTAATTTTGGTGGTGGCAAAACCCACTCGATGCTGGCTCTCTATCACTTGTTTTCAGGGATTGCTCCTAACGAGCTTTCTGGAATCGACGCGGTGATGAAAGAGGCTGAAGCCAAAACTCTTCCGACAGCTCGAAGAGTTGTCCTCGTTGGAAACAAGATTTCCCCCGGAAACCCCTCTACAAAACCGGACGGGACAATTGTCCACACCCTTTGGGGCGAACTGGCCTGGCAGCTCGGAGGCAAGAAAGCATATTCCCGCATCAAAGCCGACGATGAAAAAGCAACCAGTCCAGGGGACGTATTGCGGGAGTTGTTCAAAGAGTATGGACCGTGCCTCATCTTGATTGATGAGTGGGTAGCATATGCAAGGCAACTGCACGACCAAAGCGACCTTCCTGCAGGAGGGTTTGAAACACAATTTACTTTTGCCCAAGTGCTCACTGAATCAGCCAAACTTGTTAGTAACTGTTTGCTTGTTATAAGCCTTCCGGCCTCTGACACTCAAGGATCTCCGCACACACATGCGGACGACGTTGAAGTCGGTGGACAACGAGGTAGAGAAGCCTTAGACCGACTGCGGAACGTAGTTGGCCGCGTGGAATCATCATGGCGTCCAGCCAGCGCGGAGGAGGGGTTCGAGATTGTACGAAGACGCCTCTTTGAACCGCTTTCAGACCCGGCTCAATTCAAAGACCGCGATGTCGTGGCACGAGCATTTGCTGATTTTTACCGAACGCAACATCAGGAGTTTCCACCGGAGTGTCGTGATTCGGATTACGAAAAGCGCATCAAAGCAGCATATCCCATTCACCCCGAAATTTTCGACCGTCTCTACACCGACTGGTCAACCTTAGTTAAGTTCCAGCGTACGCGGGGAGTGCTCCGACTAATGGCCGCAGTTATTCACAGTCTCTGGGAGAAGGGGGACAAAAATCCCCTAATCTTACCGGCCAACGTTTCCATTGATGACCCACGCGTGCAGTTCGAACTTACGCGATATCTCTCAGACAATTGGGTTCCCGTAATTGAGAAAGATGTTGATGGTCCGAATTCATTACCACTCCGCATGGACAGCGACGTGCCTAACCTAGGCAAGTTTTCTGCGTGCCGCCGTGTGGCGCGAACAATTTACATGGGTTCTGCGCCTCTGACTCAAGCGGCACATCGCGGCCTTGAAGAGCGCAGAATAAAACTGGGTTGTCTCATGCCGGGTGAATCACCGACAGTTTTTGGAGACGCACTTCGCAGGCTCGCCGGTGCGGCGACTTATCTTTATCAGGATGGTCCCCGTTACTGGTATTCCACACAACCCACCGTTACTAAGCTTGCAGAAGACCGTGCCGAGCAACTAAAGCGTGACCCCGACAAAGTTGTTCACGAACTAAACCAGCGGTTGCGCGCGGACTTACGCAAAATGGGGGACTTCAACCGCATTCACCCCATGCCTCTTTCGGGGCAAGATGTTCCAGACGACCTTGATGCAAGACTGATTGTGCTTTCGATTGATCATCCCTTTACGAAAGAGCAAGCGAATGCGGCCGAAGCCTCAGCAAAGGCAATTCTCGAATCGCGCGGTAATACTCCGAGACTCTATCGCAACACGCTCGTATTTCTCGCCGCTGACAAGACACGATTGCAGGACTTGGACGAAGCGGCGCGCAAGTACCTTGCGTGGGATTCAATTCTTACAGAGAAGCTCACACTAAACCTTGACCCACAACAAGCGAAGCAGGCAGAGGCACAGAAGACTGCCGCTGATAGTGTTGTCACTTCGCGTATTCCAGAAACTTATCAATGGCTATTAGTTCCGACGCAATCCAACCCTAAAGCTGCTATTGAATGGCAATCTCTCAAGCTCACAGGATCCGACCCCCTTGCTATTCGCGTCAGTAAGAAACTGCGTAACGATGAACTCCTTCTTACGGGATTTGCCGCCACTAGACTTAAGATGGAGCTCGATAAAATTCCCCTTTGGAGAGGAGACCATGTCCCGGTGAAACAACTTGCCGAAGACTTTGCTCGGTATATCTACCTCTCACGACTCAAAGAGCCCTCTGTACTTATGGCTGCAATTCAGGACGGCATGGCTCTTCTGACTTGGCAGCAGGAGAGTTTTGCATTCGCCGATAGTTTCGATGAATCTACCGGCCGCTACCGAGGATTGCGTGGAGGCCAAGGTATTTCCTCACTTGATTCAGATTCTCCTGGATTGTTAGTAAAACCGGAAGTGGCGCTAAAACAGCTCAATGCAGACGCTGCAATACTTGCAAACAATTCAGAATCAACTCAGCCCACGAGCGCGGGCGATTCACAGAACAAGGGCAACGCTATTCATACTGAAAACTTGGCTCAACCAGTTGCGACCCGGCCTAAACGCTTTCACGGAACCGTTACACTCGATGCCGAACGAGTAGGTCGCGACGCGAGCAGAATTGCCGACGAAGTGATTGCACATCTAACCGGACTTGTAGGCTCCAAAGTCATGATTACCCTAGAAGTAGAAGCTGAAATTCCTTCCGGTGTTCCCGATAATGTTGTTCGCACAGTTACGGAAAATAGTAGGACACTGAAGTTTTCCAGTCAGGGGTTTGAGAAGGAATAGTTGATTTTAGCCCAGCCTCAACCAACACGCTGATCACTAAACTGCAAAATCCCCTTTGAAAATCGCCTCTTACTCGCGATATTTGGCCATGAGTTCAGCAGAAGATTCCAACAAAAACGCACTCGAAAACGGGGATGCTTACGGTGCCTGAAAATGTTACTGCGCGGGACACAAAAGATAATTGTTTGTCCAGCACGTTCGACGAATGGATACCGATTTCCCACGGGTTGGAAAAAACCGATTGCCGAAGGCCGTCTAATTCTCCAATCCCAATTTCCGGACGATGTCAGACGCGTCACAGCCAGAACGTCTGAATTTCGGAACCGTCATATTGTCGCGTTCGCCAATGCCTTCTTTATTCCCTATGCCGCACCGGACAGTAAAACCGAATCCTTGGCCAAAGAAATTGCAACTACGGGAAAGCCCTTATATACTCTTATCAGCCCCGAGACTGCCAATTTGCGAGCGCTCGGAGCCGCGGACATCTTGGGTTTTATTGATGAGAACTCGACAGATTCCGGGTTACTGAGTTAGCCGACCCCCACCACCGGAGGCGATCCAGCCCCCAAACCCATTGACTTTGGCTATCGCATGACTAACATTGGAAGTGGTACAACTAACGGGGGCAGGTCAGGTTTGCGAACAAATTCCATACCGTTTTTTAGACAATCCTTGAGATGATTTTTAAGATTCAGTGAAGCCTATTAATCGAGTGTGACGACCTTTGTCACCACGAGCTAAATGAGCAGACATTTGTCTTGTGACCATTTTGTGACCAAATGGAGAAAAGAGAGCACTAAGAGTGACAACCGAGACAAAGGAATACAAACATTCAAACTTGTTGCCTTTTAATGGATTACGACGTAATTTCTTGGCTGTCATAATCTTACCAGTGGTAGCTTTGGGAGAATCCCTACCTCTCCGCCAATTGGAAAATATTTCTGTTGGCTCGCCCTCTGCGAGGGCTCGTCAGCCCTTTTGCCCTTCAAATCGGAATGTTTTGTCTTTGTCCCGCTACTGCGGGACGGCCAGAAGAAAACTTTTTCTTAAGGGGATTGAGAAAATCTAAGTTATTTGATATCATAACTTTGAAAGTATAACACAAGTCAACGATATCAAAGTTTTGAAACTATGGCAACAATTGGTGAAAACATTAAGAAGTATCGAACTAAACTGGGGATCACCCAGGACGATTTGGTGCGAAAATCCGGCGTAAAGCACACAACACTTACCAAAATTGAAGGCGATTTTGTAAAAAAGCCGAGCGTTCAAATGATTGCCAAAATCGCCAAAGCACTCAGCGTTTCTATGAAAGATTTATTGAAATAATGTGATATAAAAAAAAGGCTAATTACTAATACTAATTATTAAGAAAGGAGGTAAAAAATATGAAGAAAATAACTTGTAAAGATCTTGGTGGTCCTTGTGATAAAGAGATCACTGGAAATTCATTTGAAGAGATAGGTCATAATTGCAGAACTCATGTAGAGGAACAAATGAATAGTGGCGATGAAGCTCATAAAGCTGCTGTTGCCAAAATGATGAATGCTTCACCAGAAGAACAGAAGGCTATGATGGCAGAATACGAAAAGAGATATAATGAAGCTCCGATTATGTAAAACAAAAAACACTGAATGGCGTTTTTTGTTTAGGGTCGGAACACATTAACTAACTTTAAAGGAAATCTATGTTAGAACTAATATACTGCTCCCCATTAGTGCGTAGTGGAGAAAGTGTCGGTGTGGACGCACGCACTTCTGTTTGGCGCGCTCCTTGGCCTTATCTCCTATGCGACCTACGACCTCACCAATTGATTAGCTTTCCTAAAGCTGTCGTTGCGAGACTGTCCTCCATATCTTGTACCACACCGCTTGCGGTGTGATCTTTCTGCTCCCCTCCGCCTACGAGAGGGAGAGGATTAGGGTGAGGGACAATAAAGAGAACATGAGATTGCCGCGCCTGCCCGCCGTGGAGGGTCGTTCCTAAGAAGCCGCCTGCCCGCAATGACGTGCTGGGGAATTTGTTGGCGCACGATGCTTTCGAGTCCGCCACAGGTGGGACGTACGCCAACCATGGTCAAATCTTTGGTAATTGACACTCTACGGGCGCAGCCCTACCTTGGCATTCCATGAATATGCCCAACCTTCTGACGCTCTTGCGCATCCTGCTCTCTCCACTGTTCATGTTCTTTTTTGTCGTCGATAACTTCTATGCCAAACTTATCGGGCTGGCGTTGTTCATCGTGGCAGCCCTTACTGATTTCGCCGATGGCTACTATGCCCGCAAATATGGTATTATCACAGGCTTTGGAAAATTCATGGACCCGCTTGCGGACAAGATTTTGGTCTCATCAGCCTTAATCAGTTTTATCGCCCTCGGTGTGCTTTCTCCGTTACCGGTTGTGCTGATTGTTGGACGCGAATTTTTGATAACCGGTCTGCGCCTGCTTGCGGCCTATTGCGGAGTGGTTATTCCGCCGACTTGGGCCGCCAAGCTCAAAACTTTTTTGCAAATGACCGCAGTCGGGGTGGTCATGGCATACATTACCATAATCAGCGGCCTTGTCCATTACCAAAGTGATGCGCTGAAATATTTTACTTTCGACTATCAAATATATTTCAACTGGATGCTCTGGGCGACCGCTGTGATTACGGTTTGGACCGGGATTGACTATGTCATAAAATATTTCTATATGATTAAATCGGTATTACGTTAGGCCGTATGCAGACGACAAAACAAAAACTGGTTACCGCAGTTGCCACGGGCCTGTACTCGGGATATGTCGGGCCATGGACTGGGACATCGGGAACAGTGCCGCCCTTTCTGATCGCCTATTTTTTCATCCGCGATAACGATCTTCTCCTGCTACTCGTGGCCCTTCCGACAATTGGCATTTCGGTCTGGTCGGCAGGACTTGCGGAAAAATATATGGGACATGACAGCAAAAAGATTGTCATCGACGAATGGGCCGGATATTTTATGGCGATACTGTTTATTCCGTATTCGCTCGGAAATTATATTGCGGCCTTTGTGATATTTCGTATCCTCGATGTACTTAAATTGCCACCGGCGCGAGCCAGCGAGAAACTCAATGGCGGACTCGGCATCACGATGGACGATGTTGTCGCCGGACTGCAAAGTAATATCGTGCTGCATGTCTGGCTTCTCTGTTATCCTCTGGTCGCAGGGAAGTAAAAATAGGATGTATCTATTGATATGACCGTTGAAATAATTACAATAGGGGATGAAGTCACAACCGGACACACAGTCGACACCAACTCATCGACTATTGCCCGAAAATTGACCGATATCGGGCTTCAGATTAAATATAAGTCATCGGTCGGCGATGTGGTCGAGTCGATGGAAGAGGTCTTTCGTATTGCCCTGAAACGGGCCGAGATTGTCATCACAACCGGGGGACTCGGGCCGACAGACGATGACTTGACCAAACGCGCGATAGTAAAAGTTTTCAAACGAAATCTCATTTTCCATGAAGAAATCCTTGAAGATATGAATCGCCGCTATGCCGCACGCGGGATAGAAAATCCGGCTATCAATCAAAATCAGGCACTGCTTCCGCAGGGCGCAATCTTTTTCCCGAACAAGACCGGTTCAGCGGTCGGGATATGTATTCAGGAAAACGGCCGGATTTTTATTTCCCTGCCGGGTGTCCCGCGTGAAATGGAACAGATACTGCAGGACGAGGTCATTCCCTTCCTACAAAAGAATATGGTCAAAAGTTTTTCGACGATTATCAAACTCCGAACTATCGGCGCGCCTGAATCGAAATTAGCCGAGTTGATCGCGCCAAAACTGAAAATTGAGCCGAATGTTCGTCTTGCCTATCTTCCGTCGTATGGCGGTGTGGACCTTCGTGTGATTGTTACCGGCGACAGCCAGGAAGAGACCGACAAAAAAGCGCAGACTCTTATCCGTCACTTAGAAAAGGGGTGTGGGAAATATATATATGGCCGTGATACTGACACGCTCGAGGGTATCATCGGCCAGCTTCTTAAGGACAATGATAAAACGCTCGCGGTTGCTGAATCTGTCACCGGCGGCCAACTTGGGATGCTGATTACAACAGTAGCTGGCTCATCGAAATATTTTCTCGGCGGGGTTATCGCCTATACCAATGAGGTAAAGATGCGTGAGTCGAATGTTTCTGAAACAGTAATCAATACAAATGGAGCAGTGTCGGAAGAATGCGCCATTGCGATGGCCGTCGGAGCCCGGGGGCGATTCAACAGTGATTACGCGCTTGCTGTCACTGGTGTCGCCGGGCCGGATAGCAGCGAAGGACAAGCTGTCGGAACCACGTTCATCGCCTTGGCTTCGTCCCAACCGGCTTACGCCAAAAAATTTAACTTCGGGACTGATAGATTTCAGATCCGAACCCGCGCAAGCTACGCGGCTCTTGAGATTCTCCGCCGTGAAATCCTCGACCTGAAATCATGATCCGTCTTTTTATTGCCCTGACTATCCCTGAAGAGACCAAGAAATATCTCGCCTATATAATGAATGACTGCAAGAAGCAGGGGATACGTATTAGTTGGGTGGCGGCTGAGAATCTCCATCTGACCGTTCGGTTTCTTGGAGATACAGATCCAGAACTAATTCTGTCGCTGAATGGCATGCTCGAGTCGGTTGCCATGCGGTACAAGGCCGCTGAGTGTTCGCTGAAGATGGTCGGTGGGTTTCCTACACTGAAATCCCCGCGTGTTATTTGGGTTGGTCTGAGCGGTCAGACAGAGCGCATGTCAGCTCTGGCAGGCTCGATTGAAACCGCAGTAAGGGAACTTGGCCTTCCGCCTGGGACCAAACCGTTCAAAGCACATCTTACTCTTGGACGAGTCAAAGATCAATCTCTGCTTAACGCTCAACATCTTGAATTTATAGGGAAGTACCAAGTCGAAGATCGGATTGTGACTTTTGGGGAATTATCTCTGATTCAGTCGACTCTCAGTTCTCGCGGTTCGATATATGGGACGCTTCACTCAGTTCGACTGAGCAACTAATCTGAAATTGCATCGATATCGCCAATAAAAAAGCGGCTCTGAACGAGCCGCTTTTTCTTGTAAGGAAGTAAACTTACGAAAGTTACTTGGAGTTTTTCATGCGACGGACAATGCCAGCGCCAGCGAGGCCAAGGCCGAAGAGAAGCATCGAAGCCGGTTCCGGAACTTGATCGCCGGGGGTGGACTGGGCATCGTGCGAATAGGGAGCAAAGATTGATTTCCCGGCGCTGTTGGTGGCGAATGCGTCAAAGTGGACTGAGGCATAGCCCGATTTGATGGTGAACTTGAAAACGTTACCAAAGGCATTGCTTCCACCACCACCAGGATCGCCATTGTAATCCAAAACGCTTACATACGGTGAGGAGGTGGTTGCAGCAGCAAGGTAGGTTGTGTACAAGGTCGGGAAAATACCGTGCGGGCTAAGAGCTGCCGGTGTGCCGAAGAGCCAATCGCCCGCATTCTTGGTTGTTGTTACAGCCGCAGAGTTGGTGATTTCAAGACCGCCATTGATCGCGACATCTCCGCTTGCCAAAGAGGCGACGAGTGTGACATTGGTCAATTGACCCTTATTCAGGTTGGCGCAAACTACCCAAAGCTCGAATTCGCTTTGATCAGTGACCCAAGTTTCGGTCAGGGCGTCCCAAGTGGCATCGGGGCTGTACAGTTGGAGACCAGGTACAGCGAAGGCCGAGGTGGAAACCGCCAGTGTCAGCAAGGCGGTCAGGAATTTAATTTTCATTTCATGGTCCTTACATGTCTAAAATGTTTAAGAAAGTTCATATTTAGCTAAGTCAAGTACCGCAATTACCATACCAGAGGGAAAAGATTGCCCTGAGTTGGTCGGGATGATTTGAGTCCGTATTATGTATTTGTTAGACAAGGAGTTGCGATTGTTCTCATGTTTTTAACCTCACGTTCTATTTAATCCATTAAGCAATATATGCAAGCAAGTTACTGGTTTGCGGCAAAAGTGTGCAAAACTGACGGAAGAGAGAAAAGAATCGCTGAACCACAGTCCGCTGCGGCGGAATCGCTACAATACGAAGAGAGGACGTCAGGATCGCGGGGATCTGACCTACAAATATCGGAAATATGAGATTGCCACGCCCCTCTAAGAATCGGGGCCCGCAATGACGTAGTCTGTGCTGTCAGGCACCCCCGCCAGACAGTTTTATTATAGTGTCGGGCGAGGGCGTCCGACACCACGGTGACGTAGTGGGAACGGTTTGTGGGCACGGGGCGGGCAAAAACTGCTCTTCAGATTTACTGACATGAACTGTCAGTCGCGTAAACTATTATGAAGACAGTTTTAATGTGATATATTTAAGAAAGTAAAACATATAGTATGAGAGAACCGATGGCATATTCGAAAATCGAAATAAAGAAAGGGAAACCTGAAATGGCAACTGCGACTGCTGTAGCACCCGACCGGAAGAAAGCGCTCGACGCCGCGATCAGTCAAATTGAGCGATCTTTCGGGAAAGGCTCGATCATGCGTCTTGGAGACGGCACAATCGCCGATGTTGAAGTTATCTCGACTGGCTCTATCGGTCTTGATTACGCGCTCGGTGTATGGGGAATTCCCCGCGGGCGAATTATTGAAATATTTGGTCCTGAGGCATCGGGCAAGACAACTTTGACGCTCCATATGATCGCCGAGACCCAAAAGGCCGGCGGAGTGGCGGCCTTCATTGATGCCGAGCATGCGTTCGATGCCACCTACGCCAAATCACTTGGTGTCGATATCACCAGCCTGCTTATTTCACAACCTGACAATGGAGAACAGGCGCTTGAAATAACAGAAACACTTGTCCGCTCGGGCGCGGTCGACATGATTGTTATCGACTCGGTTGCGGCCCTGACACCGAAATCGGAAATTGAAGGGGACATGGGCGACAGCCACATGGGTCTTCAGGCGAGGCTCATGTCGCAGGCGCTTCGCAAACTCACCGCAATTACTTCCAAATCAAATACCGCAATTGTTTTCATAAACCAGATTCGTATGAAGATCGGCGTGATGTTCGGCAATCCGGAAACGACCACCGGCGGTAATGCCCTCAAGTTCTACTCGACTGTTCGTCTGGATATCCGCCGTATTGCGGCTATTAAAGACGGCCAGGAAATTATCGGTTCGCGAACACGAGTGCGAGTGGTGAAAAATAAAGTCGCCCCGCCGTTTCGTGAAGCGGAATTTGATATTATCTATGGTAAAGGGATTTCGCGCACCGGCGAACTTATTGATATCGCGGTAGACAAGGGGATTGTCGAAAAGGCTGGCTCATGGTTCAGCTACGGCACTGACCGGCTTGGGCAGGGACGTGAATCAGCGCGGAAGTTTATCGAAGAGAATCCAACAGCAATGGCTGAGATTTTCGAGAAGATAAAATTCGAATTGATTCAGTCCGGCGTTGCTATCGGGCGTCGCGGGTCGTCGGCCGAAGGGGGAGAATAGGGCGAGTTTTTTGCCGTTACATATTTATGCTTGATAAAAAAGGCGGCTCGAAAGAGCCGCTTTTTTGTTAGTGGGTGTGCAATCTTTCAGATGGTGCAGGCCAGAGACGACCTGCACGAAGATGAACTGAGATTGCCGCGTCGTGCCGAAGACGGCACTCCTCGCAATGGGCATAATAGCCAAAAAGTGTTGGTAAGTTATTCATTTTGGGCGGAGTTTACAGTACCATGCGAAGTCGTTTTCTCGGTTATGAATGGCCAGTCCTCG
>JAWXAN010000001.1 GCA_034439475.1 Candidatus Zixiibacteriota bacterium | reverse complement strand
TCAGGGTCGTCTTGCCATGATCAACATGGCCAATCGTTCCTACATTCACATGCGGCTTATTCCGCTCAAACTTCTGCTTTGCCATACGTCTATTCCCTCTACGATTGCGCTACTTTCTCTAACATTTTTTTTGACACTTCATTCGGTACAGGGGCGTATTTGGAGAATTCCATGCTGAAAACAGCGCGACCCTGGGAGATATTACGAAGCGTATTTGCATATCCAAACATTTCCGACAGCGGAACGCTGACGGCGATAACGGTCACATTCTCACGAGGAACCATTCCGTTAATTTTACCGCGGCGTGAATTCAAATCACCGACAACCGAGCCCATATAGGCTTCGGGGACGACAACTTCGACATCCATGATAGGTTCAAGAATCTGCGGTCCGGCTTTTTTGGCGCCGTCTTGGAATGCCATCGAACCGGCAATTTTGAATGCCATTTCACTTGAGTCAACTTCGTGGTATGAACCATCGTAGATTTCACAGTGAATTCCGGTGAGCGGGTATCCGGCAAGTATGCCATTGAGCATTGCCTCTTTGACGCCCTTCTCAATCGGAGCGATATATTCGCGAGGGATTTTACCTCCGATAACTTTATTTTCAAATTCGAAATCAGTGCCGTCGGTTGTCGGACGGAGTCGCATGTAGACATGTCCAAATTGTCCCTTACCACCGCTCTGACGGACAAATTTGCCTTCACAGTCAACCGCTTTGGTAATAGACTCTTTGTAGGCGACTGACGGACGGCCGATAGAGGCGATGACTCCGAACTCACGCATGAGCCGGTCGGTCAAAATCTCAAGGTGCAATTCGCCCATTCCGGCAATAATCGTTTGTCCGGTTTCATCATCCTGTTTGACGATGAACGTCGGGTCTTCCTCGGCAAGTTTGATAAGGCCGTCAGTCAACTTATCCTGGTCAGCTTTTGTTTTCGGTTCAATCGATACACGAACAACTGGTTCAGGGAAGGACATACGTTCAAGCACAATCGGATGCTTGGGATCGCAGAGTGTATCACCAGTCGTAGTCTTGCGGAGTCCGATAACAGCGACAATATCGCCCGCGGAAGCGGATTTAATATCTTCGCGCTTGTTGGCATGCATACGAAGCAGGCGTGCGACGCGCTCTTTGGTGTCCGATGTCGGATTGAGAACATACGAACCGGCTTCAATTGTGCCTGAATAAATTCGGACAAAAGTGAGACGGCCAACAAACGGGTCGGTCATAATTTTGAATGCCAGCGCAGAAATCGGGGCATCGGGAGTAGGTTTGCGCTCGACAGTCTTTTCGGTACTGTCAACTTCATGTCCCATTATCGGGGGTTTATCAAGCGGCGAGGGAAGAAAATCAATAACCGCGTCGAGCAACTGCTGGACGCCTTTATTCTTAAATGAGGATCCGCACAGGACCGGTACCATTTTCGCGGCGCATGTTGCGGCGCGCACAGCAGCCATGACTTTGTCGGGATCAAGCGGCTTGTCGTGCAGGAATTGCTCAAGCAGATGGTCGTCGAAATCAGCAACGGCTTCGAGCAATCTTTCACGGTACCCGTTGGTCATGGCAAGCATGTCATCGGGTACGGGAAGGTCATCCCAGGTTGTGCCATGCGAATCCTCGTGGAATACCCTGAATTTCATAGTGAGCAAATTGATGATTCCGCTGAAAAATTCCCCATCGCCAGCCGGAATGTTTACCGGTACGCAGTTTGACCCAAGCCGCTCATTCATCTGTTTGAGGGCATTGGCGAAACTCGCGCCGGTGCGATCCATCTTATTTATATAGGCAATTCTTGGAACTCCGTATTTATCGGCCTGACGCCACACGGTCTCAGACTGCGGTTCGACACCGCCCACCGCGCAAAACAACGCAACTGCGCCATCGAGGACACGAAGCGATCGCTCGACTTCGACGGTAAAGTCAACGTGACCGGGCGTATCGATAATATTAATCGTATTATCGCGCCAGAAACAAGTCGTTGCGGCGGAGGTAATCGTGATTCCGCGCTCTTTCTCCTGTTCCATCCAGTCCATAGTGGCTGCGCCATCGTGGACCTCGCCAATCTTATGGCTTTTGCCGGTATAGAAGAGGATGCGCTCGGTCGTGGTGGTCTTGCCCGCATCGATGTGGGCCATGATACCGATATTTCTAATTTTCTTTAAATTTGTTGGAGAAGACATAAAAAATCCCTGGTTAATACTCACTTCCAGATTGACGCTTAGTGATAGGGAAGCGACGACTGGATGGTTAGCATAACAGGGCTAAAATCGACAGTTCAATCAGCTTCGCTTAAACTACATACGGTGTGGCGCGCATATAATTTCCTTGGTTTGCTACAGTACAGACTCGGTCGTAAACGAACAACTCTTCAACACAGTACAGGTACACCTACCACTTGAAGTGCGCGAAGGCCTTGTTGGCCTCAGCCATCTTGTGAGTATCCTCCTTTTTCTTAATTGAGGCACCTTCGTTATTCGAGGCTGCCAATAGTTCTCCAGCCAGGCGTTCCGCCATGGATTTTTCGTTGCGACCTTTGGCGTAACCAATAACCCAGCGGATCGCAAGAGCGGTTCTTCGGTCCTGACGTACTTCGACAGGCACCTGGTATGTTGCGCCGCCGACGCGGCGAGATTTTACTTCGACAACTGGCTTGATATTATTTATCGCCTTGTGGAAAACGTCTGCGGCGTTCTGGCCCGACTTTTTCTCCATTGTTTCAAGCGCGTCATAGATAATACCTTCAGCCGTGGAACGCTTGCCGCGTTTCATCAGACAAGACACAAACTGGGTGACCAGCCTGTCGTCGTATTTATAATCGGGCGCGGTTTCGCGATGTCCCGCTGATATTCGTCTTGGCATACTTCAACTACCTGCTTACGATTTCGGTTTCTTCGCGCCGTATTTCGAACGGCTCCGTTTTCGTTCTGTCACACCCGAGGTGTCCATTGTACCGCGGATGATGTGGTATCGTACTCCGGGGAGATCTTTGACACGACCGCCTCGGATGAGAACGATTGAGTGCTCCTGCAGATTGTGACCTTCGCCAGGAATGTAGGCGGTCACTTCGATCTGATTTGTCAACCGTACACGAGCGACTTTGCGAAGAGCCGAGTTCGGTTTTTTTGGAGTCGATGTGTAAACGCGAGTACAGACCCCGCGTTTCTGGGGCGATTGATTCATAGCCGGAGTTTTTGTCTTGCTCAGTATCTTCTCGCGACCTTTGCGAATCAATTGATTTATTGTCGGCACTCAATCTCCCAGTATTATTCAATCAAAATTCTAAAAAACAGATTCGCAATGTATCGTTCCAGCTATCCATGTCAAGCGTTTTCTTTATAATTATCTGCAACAACCACTTCGGCCCCACTTTCAGGCCATTCTTCCTTTGGCGGCGCAGTGTCATCGACGACTGTGGTTAGTCGATACTTCTCGATTCCGGTGCCAGCAGGAATTAAATGCCCGATAATGACATTCTCTTTCAGGCCAAGCAGATAGTCCACTTTTCCTGAAATGGCCGCTTCAGTAAGCACACGAGTTGTCTCCTGAAAGGAAGCCGCCGAGATAAAGCTCTCAGTTGAAAGCGAGGCGCGGGTAATACCAAGCAATAACGAATTGGAGGTCGCTGGCTCGCCGCCTTCAGCGATAACTCTGGCGTTTTCTTCAGTAAACTTGGCCTTGTCGGCTTTTTCGCCTTCGAGGAAGTTGGTGTCTCCGACGGTTTCCACTTGGACCTTCTGAAGCATTTGTCGCACAATAATTTCGATGTGCTTGTCGTTTATCTTCACACCCTGTAGACGATACACTTCCTGGATTTCGTTGACCAGATGCGACTGGGCTTCGTAGACACCCTGAATCCGCAAAATATCATGCGGATCGATTGAGCCTTCGCACAGCCGGTCACCGGAGCGGACAAAATCGCCATTGTGGACCATGAGATGCTTGCCGTGAGGAACAAGGTATTCCTTGGTTTCATCCTGATCCCCTTTGACAATAATCTGCTGTTGGCCACGGACAATCTTGCCGAATTCGACTTCACCGTCGATTTCTGAAATAACCGCCGGGTCATGCGGACGACGAGCTTCGAAGAGTTCTGCCACACGAGGCAGACCACCAGTGATATCGCGGGACTTTGCTATCAAACGTGGTTTCTTAACGAGAATATCGCCGGCTTTGACATCAGCGCCATCCTGGAGCTGAAGCTGGGCATCGGTTGGGATACGATGGCTCTCCGCGATTTTCCCCTGAGGGGTCATAATCAGGATTGTCGGGAAAAGTGTCTTGTCACGATGCTCGATAATCTTTTGCTGAATCAAACCAGTCTGATCGTCGATTTCCTCACGATAGGTAACGTCTCTGACGATATCTTTGTACTGAATTTTCCCACTGAATTTGGATACGATCGTGCCGGTATAAGGATCCCACTCAAAGATAATCTCCCCTTTGGCAATTTCATTTCCGTCTTTGACAAGCAAGTGAGCGCCGTACGGAAGTTTCGGTCCAGTGCGTTCACGTCCTTTATTGTCGACAAAGACAAACTTGCCAACTCCGTCGCGGCTGACAACCACATGGGTACCGTCTTCACGGTCGACCAGTTCGGTATCAACGAGGCGAATAGTTCCGTCGTATTTCGCTTTTACCTGTGACTGCTCGGCAATACGAGCGGCCGTACCGCCGATGTGGAAGGTCCGAAGCGTAAGCTGAGTGCCGGGTTCGCCGATAGACTGCGCGGCGATGACACCGACGGCTTCGCCAATATCCGTCATGTTCATTGTCGCCAAGTTACGGCCATAACATTTTGCGCATACGCCAAAACGGGATTCGCAGGTGAGCACCGACCGGATACGGAGACCTTCGATACCAGCGTCATCGATGGCAACGGACTCTGCCTCTTTTATCTCCTGGCCAGCGGCAACAATTAATTTATCAGAGATCGGATCATAGACATCGTCCAAAGCCACACGGCCCAGGATACGGTCGCGAAGTGATTCGATGACTTCTTCACCTTCTTTGAGGGCTGAAACATCGAGTCCTAAAATTGTATGACAATCGATTTGGCGGATAATAACATCCTGAGCGACATCGACAAGACGACGGGTCAAGTATCCCGCATCGGCCGTCTTGAGAGCGGTGTCAGCAAGACCCTTTCGAGCGCCGTGAGTGGAAATAAAATATTCCTGCACTGTCAGGCCCTCACGGAAGTTGGAAAGAACCGGAGTCTCGATAATTTCGCCGATACCGCCAGTGATTTTTTTCTGCGGTTTTGCCATCAATCCGCGCATTCCGGCCAACTGGCGGATCTGCTCTTTTGAGCCTCTCGCGCCGGAATCGGCCATCATATAGATGGGATTAAAACCCTGTTTTTGGGCAGCGAGATTGTTAAACATTGCCTCGGCCACTTCACTTGTCGTGCGGGTCCAGGTATCAATAACCTGGTTATATCGCTCGCCATTAGTAATGACTCCTCGCTCGTACCGCTTCTGAATCTTAGTGATTTCCTTTTTGGCAGTCTCGATGAGAACATTTTTCTCTTCGGGAACGACAAGGTCTTCAATTGAAACCGTTACACCCGCTTTTGTAGCGAATTCGAATCCGGTGTTTTTCAAACGGTCAAGGAACGATATGGCCGCGCTTTGGCCGTAAATCCAATAAGCTTTTAAGACCAGTTCCTCAAGTTTGCCCTTGGAGGCAACTTCATTGAAATACGCTGTTCCTTTTGGCAGAATGTTATTGAAGATAACTCTTCCTGCGGTTGTATTCTGGAGCTGGCCGTCGTAGCGGACGGTAATCGGCGAATGCAAAGCCAACCTTCCGGCATTTAGGGCTGCGACAACTTCGTCTATGCTGAAGAAACTCATCCCTTCGCCCAGTCCGCCTTTGCGCAGTTTGGTCAGGTAATAGCATCCAAGCACAATATCCTGTGAAGGAATTGTGATAGGCCGTCCCGATGACGGGACGAGAATATTGTTGGTGGCAAGCATGAGCAAACGGGCTTCAAGCTGGGCTTCAAATGATAAGGGGACATGAACTGCCATCTGATCGCCGTCAAAGTCGGCGTTGAATGCCGCGCAGACAAGCGGATGCAGTCGAATAGCTTTTCCTTCAACAAGCACCGGGTAAAAGGCCTGAATACCGAGACGGTGAAGGGTAGGAGCACGATTAAGCATAACCGGATGATCTTCGATAATCTCTTCAAGAATATCCCAGACTTCCGGACGCTCTTTCTCAACGAGCTTTTTGGCAGATTTGACAGTTTGCACATAGCCCTTTTCTTCGAGCTTCATGATGATGAAGGGTTTGAAGAGTTCAAGGGCCATATTTTTCGGCAGACCGCACTGGTGTAATTTTAATTCAGGTCCAACAACGATAACCGAACGGCCCGAGTAATCGACACGCTTTCCGAGGAGGTTCTGGCGGAAGCGTCCCTGTTTCCCTTTAAGCAAATCAGAAAGCGATTTTAACGGGCGTTTGGAATCACCGCGTACGGAATGGGTGCGGCGTCCGTTGTCAAAGAGCGCATCGACGGCTTCCTGGAGCATTCTCTTTTCGTTGCGGAGAATGACTTCCGGAGCCTGAATATCAATAAGTTTTTTCAGACGATTGTTGCGGTTGATGACGCGTCTATACAGATCGTTCAGATCAGATGTCGCAAACCGACCGCCTTCGAGAGGCACGAGCGGACGAAGATCCGGAGGGATTACTGGAATGACGTTCATAATCATCCACTCCGGCCGGTTATTCGACTGACGGAATGATTCGAAGATGCGAAGGCGCTTGAGGGTATCTTTTTTTCGCTGAGCAGAGGTTTCGACTTTGATTTGGGCGCGAAGGGTCGCGACCATTTCATCGATATCAATATTCTTGAGAAGCTCACGAACTGCATCGGCTCCCATACGGGCATCGAACTGTTTGCCAGCCCCCTCAAGCTCATTGAAATCCTCTTCGGTAACAACATCTCCCTTTTCATAGGATGAGTTGCCCGGATCGATCATAATGTACGATTCATAATAGAGAATCTTTTCGAGTTCGCGGATGGATAGATCGAGCATATGCCCAATACGCGAGGGGAGTGATTTGAAATACCAGATATGCGAAACCGGAACGGCAAGTTCAATATGACCCATACGTTCGCGGCGCACTTTGGATTGCGTCACTTCAACACCGCATCGGTCGCAGACAATACCGCGAAAGCGGATACGTTTATATTTTCCACAGTTACATTCCCAGTCTTTGACCGGTCCAAATGTTCTTTCACAAAAAAGACCGTCACGTTCAGGTTTGAACGAACGATAATTAATCGTTTCGGGTTTTGTTACTTCGCCATAGGACCAGGAGAGAATAACCTCAGGTGAGGCAATCTGAATCTGAATCGCTGCGAAGTCAGACGGTTTTTTCTGCGGTGCGGGATTTTTGCCTAACACTTCGGCCACGGCTTACTCCTTCTTCCTCAGCCAACACGGGCTGTTTATGCCGTCCATATCCGGACTACTTTTCTATCAATCTAATATCAAGCCCCAACGCCTGCAATTCCTTCACAAGCACGTTGAAAGCCTCCGGATACCCGGGCTCTGGCGGATTCTCGCCTTTGACAATTGCCTCGTATACACGGCTGCGTCCGGTCACGTCGTCGGACTTGACGGTAAGCATTTCTTGCAATGTATAGGCCGCGCCATACGCCTCAAGGGCCCAGACTTCCATTTCTCCAAAGCGTTGGCCGCCGAACTGAGCTTTACCACCCAACGGTTGCTGGGTAACCAACGAGTATGGCCCGATGGAACGGGCGTGGATTTTATCGTCAACCAAATGCGCGAGTTTTAACATGTAAATGTATCCAACGGTAACCGGCTGATCAAAGGTGTCGCCGGTGCGGCCATCGATGAGAGTCATCTTGCCACTTTCCGGCAGATTGGCCTGACGGAGCCGCTCACGGATATCTTCAACCTTTGCGCCATCGAATACCGGTGTCGCGATCTCAATACCGAGTCGTTTGGCTGCCCATCCAAGATGGGTCTCAAGTATCTGCCCGATGTTCATACGTGAAGGTACGCCAAGCGGATTCAATATGACATCGACTGGTATGCCGTCTTCCATATGCGGCATATCTTCAATTGGAACAATCTTCGATACAACGCCTTTGTTACCGTGTCGACCCGCCATCTTATCACCGACAGAAATCTTACGGCGAATGGCAATGGTCACTTTAACCAACTGCTTGACACCGGGAGGAAGTTCCGCACCGCGCTGGATCTTATCGACTTCAATATCCATCTCGGCTTTTTTGGTGTTCAGAAGTAATGCGGACTCCGCGATAATAGCATCCACATGCTTATTGGTCGTGTCGTTCGCGCTAAATCCTTCAGGCGCAACAGAGTTTTCGAAATCAAAAGTCTCGAAGAATTCAGCTTTGTATTTATGGCCTGAGCGAACAACAACCGAATTGTCCACCGTAGAACGGACAATACGCGAAGTTTCCCCGTCGAGCAACTCACTCACACGGGCGTTGCGGAGATTGCTGATATCGAACAGTTTTTTATTGTAGGCTTTCTTAACCGAGGCAATATCTACCTTTTCCTGCTTCTTGGCATCCTCCGTGCGTTCTTTGCGCGAGAAGATACGAGTCTTGATGACTATCCCCTTCATTCCGGGTGAAGCCTTAAGCGAGGCATCGCGTACATCGCCGGCTTTTTCTCCGAAGATCGCGCGCAAAAGGCGCTCTTCTGGAGAAAGCTCGGTCTCCCCTTTCGGGGTAACCTTACCGACAAGAATATCACCAGCTTCGACATCGGCGCCAACCCGCACAATTCCCTGCTCGTCCAGATTCAGCAAAGCTTCTTCTGAGACGTTCGGGATTTCACGAGTTATTTCTTCGGCCCCGCGTTTAGTATCGCGAACCTGCAATTCATATTCTTCGATATGAATAGATGTAAAAATGTCCTCGTGTACCAGCCGCTCTGAAAGAATAATGGCATCTTCGTAGTTGTAACCTCTCCACGGCATAAACGCCACAAGCGAATTATGCCCAAGGGCAAGATCACCCCGGTCAACGGACGGACCATCAGCCAGCGTGTCGCCCTCTTTTACTTCGGAGCCCAAACTGACCGCAGGGCGGTAGTTGATACACGTGTCCTGGTTTGAACGGCGGTATTTGGTCAATCTATATTCGTCATCTTCGATATAACCGAGCTGTCCGGATTTGGGACGTGCGCTCGGTTTAATCACAATCCGCTCGGCATCGACATACACAACGGTTCCGGACCGACGGGCGCGCACAACGACCCCGGCATCAGCGGCAACTTTCTTTTCCATGCCCGTTCCCACGACAGGTGCTTCGGTGCGAAGGAGCGGTACTGCCTGGCGTTGCATGTTGGAACCCATGAGCGCGCGATTGGCGTCGTCATGCTCAAGGAACGGAATCAAGGCCGCAGCGACCGATACAATCTGACGCGGAGAGACATCCATATAGGAGACTTCGTCCGGCTTCATTAGCGGATAATCTGACCGACGGCGTGCGATAACATATTCATTCACAAACTTGCCATTCTTGTCGACCGGCTCGTCTGTCTGGGCGATATAGTAACGGTCTTCCTCATCTGCCGAGAGATATTGAATCTGGTCGGTGAGCTTACCATTGATAACTTTTCTGTACGGAGTTTCGAGAAATCCGTATTTGTTAATTCGCGCAAAAGTCGCCATCGAAGTAATAAGACCGATATTTGGACCTTCAGGTGTTTCAATCGGGCACATGCGGCCGTAGTGGGTATGGTGAACGTCGCGGACTTCAAATCCAGCGCGTTCACGAGTCAAACCGCCAGGGCCAAGAGCTGAGAGGCGGCGTTTGTGGGTCAATTCCGCAAGCGGATTGGTCTGATCCATGAACTGCGAAAGCTGCGATGATCCAAAAAAGCTTTCGACCACCGATGAGACTGTACGGGCATTCACCAGCAATTGCGGTGTGACATTTTCCTGATCTTTTAGCGAGAGTCGTTCACGAATTGTACGGGCAATTCGAGACAGCCCGACCGAGAATAAATTCGACAAAAGCTCGCCGACGGTTCGGCAGCGACGGTTGCCAAGATGATCGATATCATCAGTGAATCCGCTGGCATTGGCCAGCCCGATAAGATATTTTGTGATGGACAAAAAATCTTCGTTGTCAAATACTGTTTTTTCGAGCGGGACTTTAAGACCAAGTCTCTGATTTATCATATACCGGCCAACTTCGCCAAGGTCATAGCGCTTGCTATTGAAGAAAAGCTTTTCAAGAAGCGACTCGGCCATCTCAACTGTTGGTGATTCGCCCGGACGCATGAGCGTATAGAGCCGGACAAGCGCTTCCTCGCGGGATTTTGTCGGGTCTTTGCGAAGTGTATTAAGCACAACATGCGCTTCGCGTTTTTCTTTATCTGTCGGAGGAATGATGATGATAGACTTTACATCGGAAGCAAGCAGGGTGTCGGCCATATCTTCAGTGACTGGCTCGCCGACAGAATAAAGAACCTCTCCGGTGTCGCTGTCCATAATCGTTTCGGCCAGGAAAGAACCTTCGTAATCTTTGAATTTTTTACCCACCAGCGAATACTTGGCGGTCTTGTAGTATTGCTCGACAAGCTCTTCATCCGTTGAAAATCCGATGGCCCGCAAGAGCATGGTCATGGGCATCTTCCGCTTCGAGTCAATATAGACCCACATAATGTCATTTATATCCAGAGCAAATTCGACCCAGCTTCCGCGGTATGGAATAACTCGGGCTGAATAAAGCAGTTTGCCGTTCGGGTGGGTTTCTTCGTCAAAGAATACGCCGGGGCTTCGGTGGAGCTGGCTGACAATAACGCGCTCAGCTCCATTTATAATGAACGTTCCCCATTCGGTGATAATCGGAAGCTCACCGAGGTAAACATCCTGCTCGATAATATCTTTGACTTCCTTTTTGTCCCCTTCGCCTTGGCGGGCAATCAGTCGCATGGTCACTTTGAGGGGGGCGCCGAAACTCATATTTCGTTCGCGGCATTCGTCTATGCTATAGCGCGTCGGTCCGAGATGATACGAGACAAATTCGAGAGAATAATTCTCGTGAACGTCGGTAACCGGAAACACATCATTGAAGATCTGTTGTAAACCAGTACTGGTTCTTTTGTGCGGCGCAATTGTGGTTTGCAGGAACTCTTCGTAGGATGTCAATTGAACATCGAGAAGATTTGGCATCTCAATGGCATCAGCAATCGTTCCATAGCTCTGCCTCGTGATTCTA
This sequence comes from Candidatus Zixiibacteriota bacterium, assembly GCA_034439475.1. Taxonomy (NCBI): domain Bacteria; kingdom Pseudomonadati; phylum Candidatus Zixiibacteriota; species Candidatus Zixiibacteriota bacterium. The sequence goes on along the minus strand of JAWXAN010000001.1, from coordinate 3,720 downwards.
CCGGACTGGGTCAAATTCTCACCCTCCAAGAAAGTGACAACACCCGAGCGGCTGAAATGCCGCACGGGCCGTTGCAATTTCTAACAATGGTTACCAAAATTGGCGATTCTGTCATCTGTTTCATTCATTTCCCCGCCTCATAGGGATCGGGGAACAACACTGCAGTCAATCAGCCAAACTCATTTTTTTCAAGAACAGGGAAATACTCGCTCTAGAATAGTCCTTCCGTACTGTAACCGACTGGGAACAACTCTGTTCCCAGCCATGATACAAACTTAACTTACTTGATTTCGACAGTCGCGCCAACTTCTATAAGCTTGGCCTTTGCGGCAGCCGCTTCATCTTTGGAAACACCCTCTTTGACTTTCGCCGGGGTGGCTTCCACGAGATCTTTGGCTTCCTTGAGTCCAAGACTGGTCAACTCGCGAACGACTTTAATAACCTGGATTTTCTTTTCGCCAGCGGCGGTCAGCAGAACGGTAAATTCTGTCTGCTCTTCAACAACAGCGGCTCCGGCGCCGCCTCCGCCCATCATACCAGGCATCATTGCCATTGGCGCGGCGGCTGTTACGCCGAACTTTTCTTGTATAGCCTTGGATAGATCGGCCAGATCCATCGCGGTAAGTCCCGCAATTTTGTCTACAATTTCACTTACTGCAGTGTTTGACACTCTGTTTACCTCACGTTATTAAAAGATAATGTTACTATATACTTATTCATCAAAGGCATCGTTTCAACCCAAAACGGAGAGACAATCCGCTTAGAAGCATGGGTCATTAATGCCGCCTCTGTCTCCAAAACGTCTTATGCCTGCCCTTTCTGTTTTTCAGCAAGAGCATCAATCGAACCGATGAGTTCTCTGAAGAATCCATCTATCGAACCGACCAATTGGCTGAACGGTGCCTCCACTGCGCCCAATACCCCGGCAAGGAGCACTTCGCGTGAAGGGAGGTCGGCCAGGCGTTTGATGTCGGCGGCGCTATGAACGTGGTCGTCGACAACAAATACTTTCATTCGCGGAAGTTCTTTATCCTTCGCAAAATCATTGAGAATCTTGGCCGCAATCGAAGCGTCATCACTGGAGAAAGCAATAGCCGTCGGTCCTTTGAAGAACTTCTCAAGATTTGGCTCGCCCGCTTCGCTGGCGGCGCGGAGAAAGAGGGTGTTTTTCGCCACAAGAAAATTTACACGGCTTTTGCGGAGCGTTTTCCGAAGCGTCGTAATATCGGCCACATTCAATCCTTGATAGTCGGTAATAAAATATGACGACGAATCTTCGAACATTTTCTTCATCTCGGCGACTGATTCAACTTTTTTTGCTGTAGGCATCTCTGATTTCCTCTTCTACTTTTTCGCCACACCTGCAGCATCTGAGCTATCAAGCCGGATACCGGGACCCATTGTTGATGTAATCGAGACGCTCAACAGATACGCCCCTTTGGCTGTTGCCGGTTTTGCGCGAACGACGGCATCGATAAATGCGCGTGCATTCTCGGCAATCTTGGTTTCTTCGAAAGAGAGCTTGCCGACAGCGGCGGCGATATTAGCCTGCTTGTCAACGCGAAATTCAATACGTCCGCCCTTGAGCTCTTTAATAGTCTTGGACAAATCCATTGTCACTGTACCTGTCTTGGGATTCGGCATCAGTCCGCGCGGACCGAGCACTTTACCAAGTTGGCCGACCACACGCATCATATCCGGCGTTGCAACTGCGACATCGAAATCCGTCCATCCGCCTTTAATCTTTTCGCCAAGGTCCTCAGCGCCCACAAAATCAGCTCCGGCTTCGGTCGCTTCGCGGGCCTTGTCAGCGGTAGCGAATACAGCCACACGCACCGATTTTCCGGTCCCGTTGGGAAGCGCTACTGTGCCGCGAACCATCTGGTCGGCATGTTTGGGATTTACTCCCAGCCTGAGCGAGATTTCGACCGATTCGTCGAACTTTGCGTAATGACCCTCTTTGAGGATCTTAACCGCTTCGGTGATCGAATATTTTTTCTGTCGATCAACCTTGCCCTGAAAAGCGGCTTGTTTCTTTGATTGTTTCATATTCCTCTCTTCTCCCCCGTTTCATCGCCGAAGCAACAATCGGGGTGCAAACGAATGATTGGTGCTTATCCTATTTCTATTCCCATCGAACGGGCCGTGCCCTCGACCATGCGGACTGCGGCTTCGACGGAAGCGGCATTGAGGTCATCCATTTTGCTTTCTGCAATCTGGCGAACCTGCTCGCGAGAGATACGACCGACTTTTTCTTTGTTGGGGATTTTCGATCCGCTCTTTATTTTTGCCGCCATTTTCAAAAGCGTCGACGCCGGCGGCGTCTTGGTAATAAATGAAAATGACTTATCCGAATAGACGGTGATGATGACCGGTGTCAGCATTCCGTTCCCACTTTGTGTTTTAGCGTTGAACGCCTTGCAGAACTCCATAATATTCACACCGCGCTGTCCAAGAGCCGGACCAACCGGCGGCGCAGGATTTGCCTGACCGGCCGGAATCTGCAGTTTCACATATGCCGTTATTTTCTTTGCCACTGTCTATCGCTCCACAAATTGTATCAATTTTTTGTTCAAAAAGGATTTTAGCCTTTGGTCTTTATCAGGTCAACCTGGAGGAAATCTAGTTCAACCGGAGTCGGCCGTCCAAATATCGAAACCATTACTTTCACTTTACGACGCTCGAGGTTGACTTCGCTCACAGAGCCTGAGAAATCCATGAAAGGCCCATCGTTGACCTTTACCGGATCGCCGGCCTGGAACGGGATGTCGGCAACTTCTTCTGTGCGTCCTTTATCTATCTGACCGACTATTCGCATGACTTCGGCCTCACGCAGAGGGGCTGGCTTTCCACCAGCGCCGACAAAATTTGTTATGCCGGGTGTGGAGATGACCAGGTTCTGAGTTTCCTTGGTCAAGTCCATCTCAATAATGATGTAACTGGGCAAAAACTTCTTGGTCGATGTCGACCGCTTGCCTTGCTTCATCTCCGTCACTTGCTCAGTCGGCACAATAATTTGGCCGAACTGATTCTGCATACCCTCATTGGCGACAGCAGACTCAAGATATAATTTTGCCTTCTGCTCATGACCGGCATAGGTATGAGCCACGTACCAGCGAAGTGACATCTGTGTTTTAGCCTCCAATGGTGCCACCGAAGATCGCTTTCATGGCAAGCACCAGAATGCGGTCGACAATGCCGATAAAAATCGCCACAACAAAAGAGACGACCACTACGACAATAGTTGAACCGACCAACTCGTCCTTGGAAGGCCAAGTCATCTTCTTCAGTTCGCCCATTGTCTCGTTCAGGTATAATTTTAGTTTATCCACGCTACCTTACCGCTATAAATTAAACAGGCCAGGAGGGACTCGAACCCCCAACATCCGGTTTTGGAGACCGGCGCTCTACCATTAGAGCTACTGGCCTCTCTAATCAATTTTTATCGGGTCTCCTTGTGAACCGTATGTTTGGTACAAAAGCGGCAGTACTTTTTGTACTCGACCCGTTCAGGGTGAAGCCGCTTGTTCTTATAGGTGTCATAGTTGCGCTGTTTGCAATCGCCACACGCTATTGTAATTCTATCACGAGGCATACATTCTCCACACGCTCACAAATACGTTCTTTATTCCAAAATATCGGCAATGACACCGGCGCCGACCGTGCGGCCGCCTTCTCTGATGGCAAAGCGAAGCTCTTTTTCCATCGCTATTGGAGTTA